>CAZMEL010000156.1:0-18124 GCA_964565225.1 uncultured Thermoanaerobaculia bacterium
CGTCGTCGGTCTGCGCGACGCGCTGTCGAGGCTGGCCGACGGCCAGCGCGTCGATGGTGACGGCCGGGCCGGCGGAGCGCAGGGCCGAGGCCGTGGATTCGGCGCTGGTCGAGCCCTCGGCCCTGGCCCGCCGGTGGTGGGCGAGCAGGTGAATGGTGTGGTCGACCCCGAGGCCGAGGATCATGCCGGCGAACATCGAGGTGGCCACCCCGAGGGGCACTTCGAGCCAACCCATGGCGGCGAAAGCCGCCCAGACGGCGAGAGTGGGTGGCAACACGCAGAGGAGACCTTCTCGGAGCGAACGTCCGATCCAGGCGCTGAGAAGGAAGATGGTGAGCAGCGAGAGGGCCAGGGAGCGCACCTGGGTGGTGACCACCGCTTCGATCAATGCCTGGCTCACCGCCACGTCGCCGGCCAGGCGGATCTCCAGGCCGGCCGGGAGGAGATTTTCGGCCGCCCAGCGGTCGAGGGATTCGATCAGATCGTGTGTCGTGCGGTAGTTGGAGCCGGGAAGGTGCACGGTGATCAACCCGCGCCGCTGCTCTGCGTCGACCAGCTGTAGGGTCTTCTCTTCGCCGCGCAGGGTCGTGAAGTTGGACCAGAGAGCCTGGGCGGCGCGGGGATTCTCGGGGAGCTTTCGGGATGCGGGATCCTGGGGTCGCAGCATGAAACTCGCGGTTTCCAGGAGGCGCGCCGGTCCGAGCACCCCGCCGATTCCGGGGGAGGCGGCGAGGAACCGTTCGAGCTCGGCCACCCGGGAGAGGACGTCGGGGTCGCCGAAAGGCTTCTTGGACAGACTCCACTCGAGAGGGTCGCCGGGCCGGGCACGGAGCCAGAAGGCGGCCGAGCCGCCGCGAAGGGGAAGGGAGAGAGCCCAGCCCTCGGGTTCCCGGTGAGCGTCTTCGACCCAGGTCGTCCACTCCCGGGCCGGCCGGGTCGACCCGGTTCCTTCGTTCTTGGTGAGACGAAGCCAGCTGCCTCGGATCTCGTCTGCTGTGAAGTCGGCGAGAGACGCCAACGGTACCACCACGTGGTGGTCGCCCAGGGCCGCGGCATCGATCCTGCCATCCACAGTCGGAGCACGGGCCGAGACCTCGATCTGCAGCCGGTGGGAGCCGAGGAAGCTCTGGTCGAAACGCCGGAAGGCCCGGGCCATGGAATGTTCGGCGGAGAAGCCGTCGAGCCAGCTGTCCTGCACCTCCAACCGACGGACACCGTCGGCAGCGACGAGAGCCAGGGCGGTGGTCGCGAGCAGAATCGGTCGGCGCCGGGCCCGGATCCAGAGTCCGAGCCGGCCGAGAAAGGGGCCGAGCCACGCAGGCGAGGCGTCGCGGCGCACCCAGACTCCGGGGCCGAGGCCGACGAGCAGGGCGGGAATCACCGTCAACGACCAGGCACAACACACCATCACCCCGAAGGCGGCCAGCAGGCCGAAAGCACGGATCGGCTCGATCGGTGAGAGCGCGAACGAGAGAAAGGCGGCCGCGGTGGTGAGCGAGGTGCGCAACACCGGCGGCGCCATGTCGTCGAGGGTCTGGCGCACCAGGGCTCGATGGTGTTCCGGTGGTGTCGCCGTTTTCTGGCGAAGCTCCAGATACCTTCGGAAGATGTGGATCTCGTCGGCTGCGGCGATGGTGGTGAGGACGACGGGAAGGACGGCGAGGGTCAGGTACACCGGCACCCCGGTCCAGCCCATGGTGCCGAAAACGATCACCAGGCAGGCTCCGATCTCGGTCATCGGCAGCAGGATCGCGGCGTTGCGGCGGAAAGCGACGGCGAAGACCAGGGCCATGAGCGCGGCGGCGACGAAGACCAGGCCGGGCCGGCCGCCGCGATGGAGGCTGCCGCCCAGATCGTGGAGGATCTGGCGCCCGAGCAACGCCTCTGCGGCCGGGGCGCCGAGAACGGAGAGCGCGAGATCGTCGGTACGCCAGGGCTCGGCGAGGGCGTCGATCTCGTCGACCCAGGAGGCGCGATCGACCTCGGGCGGCGTGCCCACCAGAATCGCCGCAGCGCGCCCGTCGCGAGAGACCAGGATGCCGTCGTAGAGCTCGATCCGGCGGAGGTCGTCCCGCAGTCGACCGAGGTCGTCCTCGGTCTCCGGCAGAGGATCGAGCAGGGTGGCGAGGCGCAGAGTCCCCTGGCGGTGGCGCAAGCCCAGCTCGGTCGCCAGGCTCGAGACGTCGTGCGGGCGGAGGTCGGGCCGGGCCTGTAACGCCTCGCTCAGCTCGGCGATCGAGCGCTGGACCGTGGAGTCGTAGATCCCGGCCTCACCTTTCGGCTCGAGCAGGACCACCAGCGGATCCCGCTGATCGAATCGCTCCCGGATCTCCCGTTCGACCTGGATCGCGGGGGCGTTCACCGGGGCGAGGGCCCGACCATCGGTCTCGAGCCGCAGCCGAAAGAGGCCCGGCACCGCCAGCAGAGACACCACTACCGCGGTGGTCACCACCCGCCAGGGGTGCCGGATCGCGAGCTCGTAGACGGGGCTCACGTCGTGGTCGAGCTCCGGCTCCTCAGGGCTGGAAGCTCGACCACGCCGCGGCGTCTCCGGTCTCGAAGCCGTCGCGGAAGATGATCGAGCTGGTCTCCGCGTTGGTGAAGGTACAGGTCACCTTCTCCCCCGAGGCCAGCTCGATGGTGGCCTTGCCCTGGCCCAGGTCGACGGTGCTATTGCCGCTCGGGTCGTCACACTCGATCCGGACCAACGTCCAGCCCGCGGTGGGTGTTTCCGTGACCATGTAGGTACCCGCGGCGAAGTTGAAGAACTCGGCGTTGTTTGCCGAGGTCTGCTCGCCGTTGTCCTGGAGGGTGAAATCTCCGAGGTCACCGGTGAAGGCGAAATCGGTGGCGGAGTCGGGGATCGCGTCCTTGACGATCTCGATCCTGCCCGGTCGTGGTGGCGCCTCGGGATCGTTGCAGGCGGTCACCCGGACCTGGCCCTGGGTCGAGCCCGAGAGGCCGTCGAGCTGGCCTCCGGGTGCACCCACGAAGTCGATCTGGTAGGTGATGTCGAAGAAGCTGTCGACCAGGAACGAGCCGTCTTGCTGCTCCGTGAGGGTGGTGTGTCCCGGGCTCGGAAGGCCGTTACCGGTGCCACCGGTGATCGTCAGCTGGGCGAAGTCGGGATCGCCGGTGAGCTCGCCCTGGATCCGGAACATCTCGGTGTCGAAGGCCTGCACGGGGTCGTCGGGGTTGCGTGGCCCGGTGTGGGTCTCGACCATCATGGGGATCGAGAGGTTGCGCTTGAGCGCCACCAGGCTGCCGGTGCCGGTGAGCTCCAGGTCGAGGGTCGAGTCGAACACTTCGATCTCACCTCCCAGCTTGCCCCCGGGTGTTCCGCAGGGCTCGGGCGGAGCGCAGAGGAAACCGTTGTGGCTGGGGTCGAGCTCGATGGCGGTGCCCGGAGGCAGGCCGTCGAGAATCATGTGCAGCTCGTCGGGGCTCACGTATTGCCCGCCGAGAGGCGGCAGAGTCACAGTGCCCTCGATCGGCGGCTCCACCGATTCGTCCTTGGCCGGGCTCGCCTCCATGCGGATCTGTGCTCGGGTCGTGCCCGAGAGGCCCTCCAGGGCGCCGCCCGGTGCACCGACGAAGTCGATCTGGTAGGCGATGTCGAAGAAGCTGTCGACCCGGAAGTCGCCGCCGGGTAGGCGTTCGAGAATCGTGTGGCCGGGGCTCGGAAGGCCGTTTCCGGTGCCACCGGTGATCGTCAGCTGGGCGAAGTCGGGATCGCCGAAGAGCTCGCCCTGGATCCGGAACATGTCGGTCGGGAACGATTGGACCGGGGCCCCGGGCTCGCGTGGCCCGGTGTGAGTCTCGACCTGTACGGGAACTCGCAGGGTGCGGAAGTAGCGATCGAGCCTCCCGGTACCCTCGAGCTGGAGAACCAGGATCGAGTCGAAGAGCTCCACCTCACCACCGAGCGAGCCTCCCGGCTGACCGCAGGGGGTCGTCTCGCAGACGAACCGGGCGTGGCGGGGTGAGAGCTCGATCTCGGTTCCGGGCGGCAATCCGTCGATGATCCGGTGTACCTCCGCGGGGCTGAGGTAGTCGCAGCCCGGAGGCGGCAGCTCTACGGTGCCACTGCCGTTGTCGGGCTCGAGACAGGGATCCCGCTCGCCCATGGCCGTCACTCGGGTCGTGCCCTGTGTGGAGCCCGCCAAACCGTCGAGTGCGCCGCCGGGTGCTCCCTGGAAATCGATCTGGTAGGCGATGTCGAAAAAGCTGTCGACATTGAAATCGCCGTTGCCCAGATCGGTGAGGGTCGTCTGGCCCGGGCTGGGCAGGCCGAAGGCGGTGCCGCCGATGACTATGAGCTGGGCGAAATCGGGATCGCCGGAGAGCTGCCCCTGGAGCCGAAAGAAATCGGTTTCGAAGGCTTGCACCGGGTTTCCGGGATCTCGCGGCCCGGTGTGGGTCTCGGCCTGGAGCTGGAGCGAGACGATGCGTTGAAAGCCGTCGAGCTCACCGGTGCCGGTCAGCTCGAAGACGACGATCGAGTCGAAGACCTCGCGCTGGCCCCCGAGACCGCCGCCCGGCTCCACCAGGCAAGGGCCGTTGCCCGCGGGTTGAGCGCAGAAGAAACCCCGATGGATCGGGCTGAGCTCGATCGTGGTTCCGGGAGGTAGACCATCGATGATCAGGTGTACCTCGTCGGGCGAGAGGTAGGCGCAGCCCGGTGGGGGTAGCTCGACGGTTCCGGTACCGTCGTCGGTCACCTCACAGGGGTCGTTCTGGGCTGCGGCGGGTACGGACAACAGAAGAGCGGAGAACGAGACGAGCAGAATCGAAAGGTGTCTGGAGAGTCGGCGCCAGGGGAAGGCAGGTAGGCTTTGCATCGGAAGACTCCTCGGATGGATTGCGTGTGAACCACCAAAAAGCAATGAAACGAAGATCGGTCACTCGCCGTGATCGATCCGGAAAAAACAAGATCCAAGGATTTTCGCTCTGCCGCGATCTCTAGGAGAAATTCGTGATGCTCACGTTGAAGTCTAGAGGATTTTTCAGGCCTTGATTTGTCCAAGTGTCTTGTAATATTCGTACTCTTCTCTTTGCAAAAGTATCGATGGTCCCCGTCGGACGATTGGAGCCCGAGACGGGGGCGTTGCGTGTCTTCCGGGATTCTTCCCACCTCTCCCTAGTGGCCCGTGCGGAAGGCTCGTTGAAGTTTCCACGAGCAGTTTCTGTTCCTGGCAAGGCGGGGCGACACAGGAATACCGGGGGTCTTTCGAGGAGCCCCAACGCCGCAAGGGGCGGAAAGAGCCGATGGAAAGTCAGCGGAATTTTCCGCACGGGACACTAGCTAAGCTATTAGCTAGCAGCCCGTGGTGAAACTCGAACCATGCTGCGAGCGGCCCTTTTCCGCCAGCTCAGCGTTGCAGAATCTCGAAAGATCACCGATATTCCTACGATTCTGCGCCTCGATCTGACGAAGAATGGCTCGCTCTCGCTCGCGGTCGACTTTCACCACAGGCTGCTAGTACCATCCGGCGAGGGCTCTCCAGGTGAATGAAGATCGAGACGCGAAGGAATCGCAGCCGATGAATGTTGGATTCTCGACCCGAGGACGGCGGCTCCTATGGGTAGTGGTTTTCGCGTGGCTCGGATCCGCTCCGGCCTGGGGTGAGGGAACCCAGACCGGGATGATCGTGGGTACGGTGCGAGATATCGACGGAGTGGCGATCCAGGGCGTCGAGGTGGAGATGCTCGGGGCCCAGGGACGCCGGGCGGCGGTGACCGACGTTTCCGGACGTTTCCGTTTTCCGGCGCTTCCGGGAGGCTCCTACGGCCTGCGTGCCCGCCTCCTCGAGCTGACAGCGGAGCAGCCGGGAGTGGCGGTCTACGCGGATCGGGTCACCGAGGCCGACCTCGTGCTGCGGGCCGCGGGCGAGGAGCCTCCGGTCGAGGACTGGATCCAGGTCGTCGGCGAAGCACCCCTGATCGACCGCTACGAGACCCGAGTGGGAGCCAATCTTCGCTTCGACTTTCTCGACGAGCTACCCGTCGAACGCTTCTACCAGAGCTTTGTTTTGCTGCTGCCCGGCGTTGCGGGGGGTGAGGACGGCAACCCCAACACCAGCGGGGCGTTGCGGGGAGCCAACCTCTTCCTGGTCGACGGGGTCGATACGTCCGACCCCACCACCGGGCTCTTCGGCCTCAACCTGAGCTACGAGGCGATCGAGGAAGTGCAGGTGACCACCGCCGCGGCCGGCGTGGAATACGGTCGGGTCTCGGGAGCCGTGATCAACGTCGTCACGAGGTCGGGAGGAAGGAAGCTCGAAGGGCAGGCGCGCTGGGAGGTCGGGGGCGACGACCTGGCGAGCGACTACGAGCTCACCGCTGATCGGGCCAATCTCGAACCGGAGATCACCGCCGCCAACAGCGGGCGCTCGGATCTCGACAACACTCTCTCCTTCTCGCTCGGTGGCCCCTTGGTGAAAGATTCCCTCTGGTTCTTCGGTGCCTACCAGAACACCACGGTCGGCCTCTTGCGTCCGACCCTCCTGCAGCAACCCTGGGACGCCAATTCCGAGATCGAGGCCAACGCCCTCAAGCTCACCTGGCAGGCCACTCCGCAACAGACCCTGGTCGCCCAGCGCACCGCCGACGAGGTCCGGTTCTCTTCGTTCCAGCCGTTCTCCAGCGGGCCGTCGGAGCTGCAGCTGCCCGCGGTGCCGGGCTCCGGCGACCTCGGCAGCTCCTTCTTCCAGGACATCCCCGGCGAGACGCTGGCCCTCGAGCGGCGGCGGCAGCGGGGAAGCTTCGCCAAGCTGGAGTGGAATGCCGCCTTCGGCCAGAACCTCTCCGTCGGCCTCCGGGTGGCCGATCAGAGCCGGCGCCTGAGCCGAGGTCCGCGGCAGACCCGCGGGCTCACGGGAGACGCGCCCCATGTCGGCGCGTTCCTCGGGCCCGACGCGGTACCCGGCGATCCCGATGCCGAGCTGTTCCTCTTCCTGTTCAACGGTGTCACCGAAGAAGGGTTCGAGAGCCGGCCCCGGCAGCAGGCCAACCTCTCGCTCGACACGTTCCGGCGCTGGGGCGGGGTAGAGCACGAGTGGAGCTTCGGAGTCGATTACCAAACGACGGAGTCGGAGTTCGCGGTGCAGGTGCCGGGGGCCGACGGCATCGATCCCCTGACCGGTCGCCCCACGAGTGGCCAGCTCTACATCGACTTCGACCTCGGCCCGCCCTGCTCCGTGCTGCGTATCTGTGTTCCCTTCGATCCAGAGACGGGCCGTTTCCAGAGCGTCGGGTTGTTCAACTTCTACCAGCGGCCCGCACGTTCGACCGAAGAAGAAACCCTGGCCCTCTACCTCTCGGATACCCTGGTCTTCGACCGCTGGTTGATCACTCTCGGCCTGCGGTGGGAGACGGTCCGGGCCGAAGACGGTGGCGGCGGGCGGCTGGCCGACGACCAGGATCTCTCGCCTCGTCTCGGCCTGACCTTCGACCTCGACCGTCGGCGGAAAACCCTGCTCTCCTTCTCCGCCGGCCGCTACACCGAGGGATTCCTGCATCAATTCCTCGACGCCTACCAGCGTCTCGAGCCCCTCAGCGGCTTCACCGAATACGAACGTCGGGGAATGGTGGGGGAGGTCGACTGCACGACGGTCGATCCGGCGGACCTCGAGTCGCCCTGCTGGGCTCCCACCGGCGTCACTCCCGAGGCGGCGTTGCTGCCCGCACAGCCGAATCCTTCGGTCGAGCGAGCCCGGGTGGACGAATGGACCCTGGGGCTCGAACGCGAGCTGGGGGTGAACAGCGGTTTCAGCCTGCATTGGGTCGATCGCCGCTGGGGCGACCTCTGGAGCGGTGTGCAGCAGTTCTTGCCCGAGGAAGACCTCATCGTGGTGGCGGCGCGCAACCTGCCGGAAGCCGAGCGGTCGTACCGGTCGCTGCAGGCATTGTTTCGCAAGCGCCTGGCCAACCGCTGGCAGCTCCTGGTTTCCTACACCTGGAGCGACGCGGAGGGGAACTTCTTCACCGACGACGGCCTCGACACCTTGGCCGACTTCGGCGACCTCACGGACATCAACCGGGTCAATCGCCGAGGCCCCGCTCCCTACGACCGACCGCAGCAGGCGGGAGTCTTCGGCAGCTACCACCTCCCCCTCGGCCAGGCCTTCCTGACCCTGGGCTCGTCGCTCCGCTACCGCGACGGAGCCCCCTTCCAGCTCGAGGCCCTGGAAGAGGCCGGAGTTCGTTTCCTCACCCCTCGCGGCTCGGAGCGGCTCTCGGGCAACTGGCAGTGGGATCTCGCGGCCACACTCGATATCGAGCTCGGCGGCCGCCTGGAGCTGGAGCTCCGGGCCGAGGTACGCAACCTCACCGACGAGCAAGAAGTGCTCGGGGTGGAGACCCTGCGCGATACCGGCCAGGCCGGGCTGCCCGTGAGCCTCGAGAATCTACAGACCCCGCGGGCTTTCGGGATCACCCTCGGTCTGCGGTTCTGAAACCGGTGTAATGGCTCCGGACGAATCCCGAGCGAGGCGGTGGCGGCGGGTCGAAGAGGTCTTTCGCGGTGCCCTGGAGCTTCCGGAAGCCGAGCGCGAGGCTTATCTCGAAGCCGCCTGTGAAGGCGACTCGAAGCTTCACCGAGAGGTCGAAGAGCTTTTGCGTTCCGATGCCGAAGCCGCCGAAGGTGACTTCATCGCCTCCGCCGTTCGCGCCGGAGAGGTTCTGCTGGGCAAGGCGGAAGAGGAGCAACCGCTGCCGCCCCGTTTCGGCAAGTACACAGTGGAGAGCCGCCTCGGGGCCGGGGGCTTCGGTGTTGTCTACAGGGGGCTCGATCCCCAGCTGCAGCGGCCGGTGGCGATCAAGGCCTGCACCAGCTTCGACGAAGGATTGCGAAAACGTTTCTATCGCGAGGCGCGGATCGCCGCCGGCCTTCGGCACCCGAACATCACCACCGTACACGAGCTCGGAGTCGAAGAAGGGGTGCCCTTCCTGGTCCAGGAGCTTCTCGACGGAGAGGATCTGCGGCAGATCATCCAGGCAGGCCGGCGACTTCCCCTGGCCACGTGGGTCGACGTCTTGATCCAGGTCGCCCGCGGGCTCGACCACGCGCACCGATCGGGCGTTTTGCACCGCGACGTCAAACCCGCCAATGTCCGGCTCCTGCCCGACGGCACGGTGAAGCTCATGGACTTCGGCATCGCCAAGCTCCTGGGTGCCGACACCGGCCTCACAGGCACCGGCACCACCCTCGGCACCGTGGGGTACCTGGCACCGGAGCAGTTGCGCAGCGAGCCGGTCGACGAACGGGTCGACGTCTTCGCGTTCGGAGTGCTGGCCTACGAGCTCCTGGGCGGCCGTCGCCCCTTTCGTGGCGACGACTTCTCCCAGGTCTCCTACCAGCTGCTCTACGAGCAGCCGCCTCCTCTCTCGCAGCTCTGCCCCGGGTGTCCGGCGCCGTTGGTGGAGCTGGTGCATCAATGCCTGGCCAAAGAGCGGGCCGATCGTCCCGGCAGCTTCGGCCCATTGGTCGCGCGGCTCGTCGCGCTCGACGTCTCCTCCCAGGAGCTTTCCGGCAGCGGAGCCAGCGCTCCGCCTCGCTCTATTGAGCCGCTGGCTCGTTCGCGGAGGCGTCTCTGGGCGGTGTTGGCTCTGGTCGTCGGGCTCGTGGCGGTGGGGTGGTTGGGGAGCTGGTGGCCGGTTTCCGAAGAGGGTGGCACCTCACCAAAGCCGCTTGTTTCGGAAGTTTCCGAAGAGGGTGGCACCTCCTCCGAAGAGGGTGGCACCTCCTCCGAAGAGGGTGGCACGTCCTCCGAAGAGGGTGGCACGTCCTCCGAAGTGGGTGGCACCTTGCCGGAATCGCTCTCCGAAGAGGGTGGCACTCCGCCTGGACGCACTCCGCCTGGACCGGCCGTTTCCGAAGTGGGTGGTACCTCCTCGGGCACCTCTTCCGAAGTGGGTGGCACTCCGATGGCGTCGCCCGTTTCCGAAGTGGGTGGCACCTCGTCCACGGGCGGTCCCTCTGCGACTCGGATCGAGATCACCGAGCCGAGCAAGGAGAGCTCGGACCTCGAAAACGAGCCCTTGGCCGGTCCCGAAGAACCGAGCGTCGAGGAACGGGCGCGAGACGTCCTACCAGCGAAACCTGCTATAGAACCGGCCTCGTCCGATTCGCAGAGCTCGACCTTCCCGGATGCGGGGCGGGTAACGTCGAGTCTTCCCGAGTCGGCAGAGGAAGAGCCCGCGGCACCTCCTGCCGATTTCGCGTCCGCGCTCGCCGCGAGCGACATGCGCCACGGCGACTTGATCACCGGCGACGAGCCCGGCGTCGAAGCTCCCCGGCTGCTGGAACGGCCCCAGCCCGAGTATCCCGCCCGGGCCCTGCGTCGGCGGATCGAAGGGCAGGTGGTGGTGAAGGTGCTGGTCGGTGAGACCGGCGAGGTGCTGCAGGCCATCGCACCGGGCAGAGACGAGCACGGATTCCTCGCCGCCGCCCGCCGAGCCGCCCGCGAAGCTCGGTTCGATCCCGCGACCCGCGACGGTATTCCCGGGCGCATGTGGATCAACCTACCCTTCGATTTCACCCTAGAATAGGCCGGATGAGCGATTCTTCAACGGATGTGAGCCGGCTTCTGGCCGCCTGGCGCGGCGGCGACTCGAGCGCTGCTGCCAGCCTGATGCCCCTTGTCTACGAGGAGCTCCGGCGCCTTTCCCGGGCTTACTTACAGCGAGAGCGCGCCAATCACACCCTCGAGCCCACCGCCCTGGTGCACGAGGCCTATCTGCGCATGGTGGGCAAGGATCATCCGCAATTCCAGGACCGGGCGCATTTCTTCGCCGTGGCGGCCCAGCAGATGCGTCGCATCCTGGTCGACCATGCCCGGGCACACGGCGCGGGCAAACGCGGCGGCGAAGCCGTCCGGGTGCCCATCGACGACCAACTCGCCTATGTCCCGCAGCCCGCCTCGAGTCTGCTCGCCCTCGACGAAGCCCTGGCCGCCCTGGCGGATCTCGACGAACGCAAGGCGAGGATCGTAGAGCTCCGTTACTTCGGCGGCCTCACCCTTGGCGAGGTCGCCGACCTTCTCCAGCTCTCTACCGCCACCATCAACAACGAGTCTCGCCTCGCCCGTGCCTGGTTGCATCGCTTTCTTCGTGGTGCCGGAGGCGACTGAAGCCGCCCTGCCGGCTGGTGGTCGGTCGCGATTGCAAAAGAGTGCAAGCGACTAGAAAGATTTACAAATGAACGGGCTCGAAAAAAAGGCGAAGTCGATCGGGCGACGATGCACCTTCGGCTCGTATCCGCCCCGGAAGCCGGAAATCCGGGCCTCGAGACATTGGTTTTGCTCGAATTCGATCTTTTTTCGTTTTCGATCGTTTCCTGGTACGTGGCTTGCAGCAGAAGGATAGAGAGAGCAGATCGAGCGTCTGCCGCCGAGCCAGAAAATTACTTCGCGCCGATTCGAAATCGCGCGGGAACAGAGAAAGCGAGCATCACCATGGAACCGATGGCCAACCTGAGAGAAGAGACGATCGAGAAGATCCAGGGATTGATCGAGATCAACATCGACAGCTACGAGGGATTCAAAGACGCTGCCGAGAGTGTCGAGAACCAGGCGCTCTCCAGCTTGTTTCGAGATCTTGCCGCCACCCGTTCGACCTTCGCCAGCCAGCTGCAGGGTTTCGTGCGGATCAACGGTGAAGAAGCAGAGAACTCCGGAAGTCTGCGGGGTAGCGCCCATCGCGCCTGGCTGAACTTTCGCTCCGCGCTCAATGGTGGCGATGCCAAGGTCATCTTGATCGAAGCCGAACGTGGCGAGGATGCGATCAAGGAGAAATATGAAGACGTCTTGGAAGAAACGGCGGGCACCCCGCTGAATGGTGTCCTGATTCGCCAATATCAGGCCGTCAAGGCCGGCCACGACCGTGTCCGTGATCTGCGTGACTCGTATCTCGACAACTGATCGATTTTCGATCGAGAGCCGATGGTTTCGGCTCGAAGGACCTCGTACCTCCTCCTAAAGAGCTCCTTCGCCTCCCTCCCGGAAACCTTCAAGAGTTCACACCTCGCGACCTCCGTCCTGGCATTCAGGGCGGAGGTCGATGGTTATTGGAAGGCTCCGGCCCTGCCCCCTCGCCGGGCTCCTGCTGCAAAACCGCATCACAACTCTGCTCTGTCAGATTCCCTGGCGGGGTCGAGTCGGCGTTCCTTCCGCCAGGCCTCGAAGGGTCGCGCCGGCCGGTTGGGCTCCGAAATCCCTCTCGGCGCTGTGTCGGGAGTCATCTTCGGCACGATCGTGGTTGACCCGCTCGACCTGGCTCCAGGAACGCCGACTCTTAAGAAACCGAATATCACAATCTGACAAAGTAGAATTAATAGCCCGTGGTGAAACTGCGATTCTGCGCCTCGATCTGACGAAGAATGGCTCGCTCTCGCTTGCAGTCGACTTTCACCACGGGCTGTTGACAAAGAAAGGGCGTTGATTCGGCCCTACACTCCTCGGCCGGCTGCGTAGTCGGACCGAAAGCTCGCCGCATCGCTTCGGGCCGCAAAGCCTCGATTCTTCAGGAACCCACCGTCTCTCCACCACGAGGGCTCGGTAAGCGAGGAAGGCCCGGGAAGGGTAGTGGAATCGATGTCTCACTTCGGTAGATCGGACGTCACCCACAGACCCATGGTCGAAGCTCCGGAGATGGAGCTTTTTTCAATTTCCTGGCATATATGACATTTCTCGCGAGGGAAAGAACGAAACGAGCCGACCACAGGACGGAGAAACAGCGGATCAACGAGAAAATCTGTTGGTTCTTGTCTTGGCACGAGGATTGCTTTAGTTGATATTCGAATCAGATGACAACAATACGCCCGACTCCCGCAACAAATCAGGGCGATCGAAATGGAGAAGCAACGCATGGCCAAGAACATCACCGCAATTTACAAAGACACCGCAGCCGCCGCGGTTGCGATGACCCGTCTGCAGGAAGCAGGCATTTCCCAGGACGACATCAGTGTCTTGATGTCGGAAACGACCCGTGGTCGCGAGTTCACGGTGGAAACGGAGTCCAAGGCCCCCGAGGGAGCGGTAACCGGCGGACTCATCGGTGGCGCCCTCGGTGGGGTTGCGGCGGCCCTGGCCGCGGTGGGTGTCGTCGCCGCGCCGGGTATCGGCCTGGTCGCTGCCGGCCCTCTGCTGGCGGCTCTCGCGGGCGTGGGAGCCGGCGGCGCGGCTGGGAGCCTCGCAGGTGGGCTGGCGGGTATGGGAGTGCCGGAGCACGAGGCGAAGCTGGTTTCGGAGCAGATCTCTCAAGGGGCGATTCTGATCGGAGTCCACGTTCACGACGACCGTAGCGACGACATCAAGAAAGTACTCGAAGACACGGGCGGACAAAACATCAACGGTTGATCCGCCACCGGATCCATTCGCGACCTTTGCCGAGACTCCCGTCGAGAGCTACCCGTGAGGGCGGGGTCGACGACCTTCCCCACGTTGTCAGATATACCACCGACCTACGAGATAAGAAACGAAACCATCAGAACCTCCCAGGTTCGATCAAAAAAAGGAAATCACTCATGCTCAACTACGCTCTTATATTTCTCGTCGTCGCAGTGATCGCGGCAGTTTTCGGATTCGGCGGAATCGCATCTGGAGCCGCCAGCATCGCTCAGATCTTGTTTTTCATCTTCCTGGTCCTCTTCGTCATCAGCCTGTTCAAGCACCTGACAACAAAGGTTTGATCAAAGTCTCCGCTCCAGACTCCGAATCCAGGTAGAAGAGAGCTCGTGACGACGTCGCGAGCTCTCTTCCGTATGGTCCTCCCACGTTTCCCCTCGCCTGCTCCCTTTTCTTCTTTCCGGTTTCGAGAGATCATGATTCGACAGTTTCGGCCCTTCCTCGATGTTATCGAAACACTCAGGGAGCCTATCGCGAAGATCGTCGCGGGAGACCGGTTGATGTTTCGGAGCCTCGAGTCTCAGGTCGGATAGGCGGCCTCGACCAACGCCTGGTAGGTCTGGTGGTGGTGCTGATGCAGTACCTGGGCCGTCCAGCTCTCACCGTCCGGGAAGTCTCTATCGAAGGTGCCGGAAATGACCTTCCCGACCTGGGGCTGGAGGTAGGTGATGCCGGCCTCGGCGGCCTTGCTAAAGACATCTTCGTCCAAGAGCTTGTCGACCTCTCCCCAGTGCAGCCCGTACGGAATATAGATGTTTTCGATGTCGGTCTTCGAGTCGAAGAGAAACGGAGCAAAATCCAAGCTGTTCTGAATGCGCCAGAGAAAGTCTGTGGAATTCGGGATCGTAGAGCTCGAGTAGTCATTGAAGCCGGAGCCGCCCGGAGTCAAGCCGGCAAATCCCCACAGTGCCATATTGCTCGTGGGCTGGCCGTCATTGAGCAGAGCATTGATGTAGGCGAACCTCGGTGATGTGAGCGTTCCGCCCAGACTGGCGGAGCGAGACAGGAGGGAGCCGGCTCGGCGAGCAGAAGAGCTTCGCCGAGATCTCTCGCCTCCCTCGCCCCTGGCGTCATCGATCTCACGATTAACAACTTCGGTCCCCGATTCCGCTGTGTTCCTCTGAGAGACCCAAAAGGCCTGCCGCGGGGATCCCCAGAGGCGGGCGTGAACGGCCGACGAGGAGGACCGAGTCATGTTTCCTGTTCTTCGTGACCCCACCCGAGGGCCCGACGTGCTTTTTCAGCGGCGGCGGGCTCCGAGCTTTCGATCGACAGCGTGTCTGCTGGCTGCGGCGCTTTTTTGTGGACTGCCGGCGATGGCCGCCGACCTGCGAGGGCCGGGCAAGGCCGCGACCTCGGATCCGGCCGGGGATCTCCTGGCGTCCACCGGAGAGCCGATCGACGTGGTTCGCTACTCGGCTTCGCAGCTGGGAGACCAGCTGCAGCTACGGCTCGAGCTGGCGGCGTCGATCAGCCCGGCCGACAGCGGGCGAGCCGATGCCCTTTTCGGTTTTCTCGACCTCGACACCGACCAGCGGGCGTCCACCGGCGAGCTGCCGGTGGTGGACTTCCTGAGCGATTTCGAGAGCGGAATCGGCTCCGACGTGCTGATCGATCTGTCGACGTTTCGTGCCGAAGACGGGCGGATGGACCTGGTGGCGGCCGGAGGCCAGGTGCTCTCGCGGGTGCCGGCGGTGTTCGGTGATCGGAGCCTGACCCTCGATCTTCCCCTGGCCCTGGTGGGAGGAGACGGTGCGGTGTCGACCTCGGCGGCGGTGGGCAACGCCAGGGCGGTGACGGACGTGGTGCCCAACGGCGGCTCCCTGGCCAGCACCGTCACCGGCCAGGGCGAGGTGGTGCTCGGCGGCCGGTTCGCGGTGGAGGTCTCGTGGCGGAATTTCAGTGGCGATACCGGTACCGGCACGCTGGTGTTCCAGTCCGAGGACTCGGCCGTGTTCTGGTTCTTCCAGGCCGAGAACTGGGAGCTGATGGTGAAGGTGATCGATGGTTGCGCCTTCAACGGCCACTTCTGGGTGTTCTCCGCCGCCACCACCGACGTGGAGTTCACCCTGCGCGTGCGCGACACCCAGACCGACCAGGAGAAGGTCTACGTCAACGCTCTGGGAGAGGCCGCTCCCGCGGTCACCGATTCCGGAGCCTTCGCGACCTGCGAGGGGAGCTGATCATGGGTGTACCGCAGGCCATTTCCCGTACCGTGCCGCCGGCCTCACGATCGTTCTCGTTCACCGGCCTGGCCCGGCGCCGTCCCGATCTCTCGCCGGAAGCCCTGGCCCGCGCCGCGAGCCGGATGACGATGCCGAAGCTGCCACCTCGGCTGGCGGCGGCCCGCGAGAAAGTCGATACGGTCCTCGAGAAGCGGCTCGGCAAGGCCGGACGGGGAGGCGCGGCCAGTCTCGAGCAGCGGATGCTGCGTCGGATGTCGTTCGGCTGGAACCTGATCGAGCAGGAGGAGATCGAGACCCAGGGCATGGCGGCGTATCTCGACCGGCAGCTGCGTCCCGAGACGATCGACGACCTCGGCCTGGAAGAGCTGCTGCTCGACGCCTTTCCCTCGCTCTCCATGAGCCCCGCCGAACGCATCTTCACGTATTACGACCAGGAAGAAACGGTTTTTTTCGAATTCCTGTTGGCCAACTTCTATCGCACGGTGTACAGCCCGAGGCAGCTCTTCGAACGCCTGGTGAGCCTCTGGACCGATCACTTCAACGTGTATCTCTTCAGTGATTTCGGTCTCTGGCTCAAACCCACCGAGGATCTGGAAGTGATCCGCCGGCATGCCAACGGCTCCTTTCCCGAGCTCCTCCGCGCCAGCGCCCACAGCCCGGCGATGCTCGACTACCTGACCAACGACAGCAATGTCGCCGGGCATCCGAACGAGAACTATGCGCGAGAGCTCATGGAGCTCCACACCCTCGGTGTCGATGGCGGCTATACCGAAACCGATGTCAAGGAAGTGGCTCGTTGCCTGACCGGCTGGAGCTTCTTCCTCGGCGAGGGGCTCGAGTTCGGGCGCTTCCGTTTCTTTCCCGAAGAGCACGACACCGAGGCCAAGACGGTGCTCGGCGAGGTCATCCCTGCCGGCGGCGGGATCGAAGACGGGGAGCGTGTGCTCGATCTGCTGGTGGCGCATCCGAGCACGGCGCGCTTCGTCTCGGCCAAGATCTTGCGGCATTTCTGGGGCTACGAGCCCGACGCGGCCACGGTCGACAAGATGGCCGATCTCTACCATCAGCACAACGGCGATATTCCCACCCTGGTGGAAGCCACCTTCCGCTGGTGGCGGATGACCCGTGCGGCTCCCAAGGTCAAGCGGCCGGTCCAGCTGATCCATTCCTCGTTGCGGGCTCTCTTCGCCGAGGTCGAGGAGCCGCTGCTGGTGCTGGGCTTTCTGCTCGCCGCGGGGCAGTTGCCCTTCCACTGGGGACCCCCCAACGGCTACCCCGACAGCGCGGGCTACTGGTCGGGATATCTGCTGCCCCGGTTCGACTGGGCCTCGTTGTTCCTGGCCGAACCGGCGGCCGGGGTGCGGGTAGACCTCCCCTTCCTCGATCCCGAGGCCGATCCCGCTCTGCTGCGCGACACCCTCGATCTGCTGCTCACCGGCGGCACCCTCGGAGAGACCACCCGCACGGCGGTGGAGTCGTACCTGCGAGACCGCCCGGCGGGCCGCGAAACCGTGGTGGAGGCGATCGGCCTGGTGGTGGCATCGCCGGAATTCCAGGAGTACTAGAGATGTGTGAGAAGAAGAGCAACGACGGTTGTCGCGAGTTCCACCAGGTGAGCCGGCGGGGCTTTCTCGGCGGCAGCGGAACCCTCCTCGCCGGGCTGGCGATCCCCGGCTGGTTACCCCGGGTGGTGATGGCACAGTCGGAGAACACCTCGCGCGATGTCATCGTGTCCCTGTTCCTGCGTGGTGGGGCCGATGGTCTCACCCTCTGCGTGCCCCACGGGGAGTCGGCCTACTACGGATTGCGTCCCAACCTGGCCGTTCCACGCCCGGACAGCAGCAGCGCTCAGCGGGCGAGCGACCTCGACGGCTTCTTCGGTCTGCCGCCGGCCATGGCGCCGCTCCTCGGTGCCTACCAGGCGGGAGATCTCGCCATCGTGCACGCCTGTGGCCTGCCGGAGACCAATCGCTCCCATTTCGACGCGATGCACTTCATGGAGACCGGGCAGAAGAACCCCGGCAACCTGGCCACCGGCTGGCTGGGGCGCCACCTGCAGAACACGGCGCCGACCCACGGCGAAGGGTTGCTGCGAGCGGTGGGTATCGGCTTCGGGCTGCAGCGCACCCTGGCCGGGGCCCCGCGGGCCCTGCCGATCGAAGATCCCGCGAGCTTCGACCTGCGAGGCAATCCGGCGTCCCTCACCCGGCGGCGCCTCGCCCTGGAGGAAATGTACGCCGAGGTCGAGGGAGCCCTGGGCGAGTCGGCTCGCAATACGTTCCGCACGATCGACCTGCTCGACCAGATCGATTTCGATTCCTACCAGCCGGCGGCCGGGGCCAGCTACCCGGAAGACGAGCTGGGCCAGGCCCTGCGCTCGACCGCGGCGCTGATCCGGGCGGAGGTCGGAGTCGAAGCGGTGAGCGTGGATCTCAGCGGCTGGGACACCCACGATTTCCAGGCGCCGCTCGACGGCCAGATGTCGGTGGTGATGGCGTCTTCGTTACCGCTTGGCTGATACCGCACTGCACA
>CAZMEL010000157.1:0-17991 GCA_964565225.1 uncultured Thermoanaerobaculia bacterium
GCCCGGGGGGGACCGAGGGCCGCTCCGTCGGCCCCCCAGAAACGCAGGAAACCGCCGCGATCCGCGGTGACGACCCGCTCCCCGCGCGGACCCCAGGCGGCATCGGTGGCAGCTCCCGCGTGCTCGCCGAGGGTCCGCTCGTCGACACCGGGCCGCACGATCTTCGCCTTGCCATCGGCGGCGGCGGTGAGCAGCTCCCGGCCGTCCGGGCTCCAGGCGAGGGCGCGGATCCGGTCGCCATGCGGCCGGTAGATCACCGCCGTGCCGCGGCCCGACGGATCGAGAATCGCCAGCTGTCCACCGTCGGTCGCCACCGCCAGGCGATCTCCGTCCGGGCTCCAGGCCACCTGCCGCGGCACCCCCTCGGGAGGTTGCCAGGAAACGAGCTCCGAGCGGGTGCTGGGCCAGACCCGCGCCGTGCCGTCGAACGAGGAGGTGAGCACGGAGCGGCCATCGGGGCTCCACACGGCATCGGAGATCAGGGTGCTGTGGCCGCGCAGCACGATCGGCCGGCCGCTGCCGTCGGCGCGCCAGATCCGTGCCGTCCGGTCGAGTGAGTTGGTCAGGATCCGGTCGCCGCCGGGGCTCCAGCTGGCGTAGAGCAAGGCGTCGTCGTGGCCCTCGAGCACCACCGGCTCCCCCTCGCCGTCGGCCCGCCACACCCGGGCGGTGCGATCGCCCGAGGCGGTGACGATCCGCTCCCCGTCGGGGCTCCACAGGGCGAGGCGCACCGGCCCCTCGTGGCCGCGGAAGACCCGCGCCGCGCCGCGCCCGTCGACCGGCCAGATCCGCGCCGTGCCGTCGCTGGAGCTGGTCAGGACCCGGCGCCCGGCCGGATCGAAGGCGGCGTAGTAGATCACCCCCTCGTGCCCGCGCTGCACCACCGGATCGGCCGCGCCGTCGAGGCGCCAGATCCGCACCACGCCATCTTCTCCGACGGCCGCCAGGCGCTCGCCGTCGGGGCTCCAGTCGCAGGAGAACATCGCCCCTTCGGGCGCCTCGAAGACCCGCACCTCTTCGCCCCGGCCCCGCGACCACACCCGCGCCGTGCCGTCGCTCGACGAGGTGGCGAGGAAACGTCCGTCGGGGCTCCAGAAGGCGTTGTAGACCCAACCCGCGTGCCCCTCGAAACGTCGGCCTTCACCGCCAAGGGCAACCGGCCAGATCCACACCGTGCCGCGGCGGGTGGTGGTGGCCAGGTACCGGCTGTCGGGGCTCCAGCGGGCGAAGACCACCCAGTCGCCCTCGTGCTCGAGGTGCCGGACCTCACCCCGGCCGTCGGCCGGCCAGACCCGCGCCAGGCCGTCGCTCGAGGCGATGGCGATCCAGCGCCCGTCGGGGCTCCACTGCGAAGAGTGCACCGAGCTGCCGCCGGTCCGGAGCTCGAGCCGGGCCAGCGGGTGGTCGAGCACCCGGCGAATCATCGCGGCCGCGAGCTCGGGCTCGGCCGAGCCCTCGAGCTCCTGCAGCACCAGCGCCGCCCGGGTCGGATCGCGGCCGAGCCACTCCCCCGCCAGGGCGATCCGCGAGATGTCGCGTGCCCGGGCCTCCTGCTGCTCGGCGTGGCTCGTAATCCGCGTGAGGCGCAGCGCATGGAAGCCCAGCACCGCCGTCAGAGCCGCCGCCACCAGCACCGCGACCACCGCGAAGCCGGCCCAGCGCCGCCGCGCCACCGCGGAGAGGCGGGCCCGTTCCCTCGCTTCCCGGCGGCGCCGCTCTTCCCGCCGCTGCGGCAACCGCCGCAGGCGCTCGGCCAGCTCCCCGGCTCGCGGCCGCCGCCCGGGAGCACCGTCGACCGCCGCCGCGATGTCTTCGCGCAGCAGCTCGTCGTCGATCTCCCGCTGCCAGCCGAGGGCGAGAGCCCGGGTGAGGTCGGCCACCGCCACTTGATAGAGCATCACCCCGAG
The DNA here is from genome assembly GCA_964565225.1 of uncultured Thermoanaerobaculia bacterium. GTDB lineage: Bacteria > Acidobacteriota > Thermoanaerobaculia > Multivoradales > J023 > CAZMEL01. Next base: position 1,908 of record CAZMEL010000157.1, read on the forward strand.
GGCGAACACATCGCTCTCCCGGCTCGCGGCCTTGCCCTCGAGCCGTTCCGGGGCGAGATAGAGCCGGGTGCCGGCTTCGATGTGCTCCGGCTCGTCGTCCGCTCCCATGTCGGTGATACCGGCCCGCGCCAGGCGCTCGCGCTCGGGGATCTCGCCCAGGCCGAGATCGCACCACAGGGTTTCGGGGGGCCCTTGCTCCCGGTCGCGGATCAGCACGTTGCCCGGCTTGACGTCGCGGTGCAGCACCCCGGCCGAATGCACCATTGCCAGCGCCTCGGCCACACTCGCCACCAGCTCCAGCCGATCGTCGAGAGCCAGGCTCTCGAGCCCGCCGCGGCTCGCGGCCCAGGCCGGCAGGCTGCCCCCGGCGATCTCTTCCATTTCGAGACAATAGGGCGGCGCCTCGAAGCTCCAGTCGAAAAGTCGCGGAATCGGCGCCCGGGCTCCGAGCTCGTGACGCAGCAGGCGAAACGCCGTCACTTCCCGCTCGAGACCGCGCAGATGCTCGGCTTCCGAGCAGATCTTGACCACCCGATGCTCGCCGGTCTTGACGTGACGAACCCGCCAGACCCGTGCCCAGCGGCCCTGGCCGAGCTCCGCATCGAGCCGCCAGTGGCGGCGGTGGGGCAAGGTGCCGCCCAGCACCGGTCGCCAGGGCCCGGCCAGCTCGAGACCGGCGCCCGGAGGCCCGGCGCCCGGGGGCCAGGCATCCCCCCCGCGACCGAGGATCTGCACCAGCGCACCGGCCGAGGCCGGGCGCTCGCACGGATCGTCGGCGAGGCAGGCGAGGATCGCCCGCCGGATCGGGCTCGGCAGGGCCGGCAGGCGGTCGCGCGCCTCGAGCGCAGGCGCCCGGCCCCAAGGTGTGGCCGGCAGGCGCCCGGCCAGCAGCTCGAAGAGCGCCAGGCCGAAGGAGTAGAGGTCGCTGGCCACCGAGGGCTCCGCACCGGCTGCGAGCTCGGGGGCCCGATAGGCCGGCGTGCCGGCCTGCCAGCCGTCGGCCGCGCCCTGGGCCAGGGGCCAGGCCAGGCCGAAATCGGTGATCCGCACCGCGCCGTCGGCTGCGAGCATCAGGTTGGCCGGTTTGAGGTCGCGGTGCAGGATTCCCCGCGCGTGGATCGCCTCCAACGCCGTGGCCGTCTGCCACCCGAGCTCGAGGGCCTTCTCCCGCGGCAGGCGCCCGATCCGGCGCAGCAGGGTCGCCAGATCCTGGCCGTCGATATGCTCCATCGAGAGGAAACACAGGCCGTCCACCTCGGCGATGTCGTACACCCGGCAGACATGGGCATGCATTACCCTCCGGGCCATCCGCAGCTCGCCGAAGAGCTGCGCTCGCCGCCGCGGCGAGGCGGTCGCCTCGGGCGGCAGGAATTTCAGGGCCACCGCCTGGGCGAGCATCAGGTCGTCGGCCTGGTAGACCTCGCCCATGCCCCCGCGCCCGACGAGTCGGACGATGCGGTACCGGCCGGCCAGCACCGTGCCGGGCAGAAACCGGCTGGCATGTTCTCCGTCGGCGCCTTCTCCGCCAAGACCTTCTACGGCGGGCTGGAACGACGCGCCCGGCGATGTCGACGAGAGGCGCGGGGTCGCCGAGCCCTCGGGCCAGAGGCTCGAGCTCATGGGATCTCGATTCCCAGGCGTTTCATCTTGTTGTCGAGCCCGTTGCGCGACAGGCCCAGGAGGCGGCTGGCCTCGACCTTCTTGTGGCCGGCTCGCTCCAGCGCACGGCGGATCCAGAACTCCTCCACCGCCTCGACCGCCGACGCCAGCCGCGGCGAGCCCAGCGCCTCGGCCAGACCTTCACAGGCCTGCCACAACCCCTCGGGGCCGCCAGGGGAGCCGGCGAGGCCGGGGCCCAGGTGCTCTTCTCGGATCACCTCCCCATCCACCGCGGCATAGACCCAGCGCCGGACCTCGTGCTCGAGCTCGCGTACATTGCCCGGCCAGGAGTACCGGCACAGAGCCTGCAGGGCCGCCGCTGTCAGGCCACGGACGCGGATTCCGCTCTCGGCCACGAAACGCCGCAGGAAGAGCTCGACCAGGCCCGGCAGATCCTCCGTCCTCCGGCGCAGCGGCGGTACCTCGAGCACGACCCCCGCCAGCCGGTAGTAGAGATCGCGGCGCAGGGCACCCGCGGCCAGCTGGCGGTCCAGGTCCACGTTGGTGGCGGCCACCACCCGAGCCTGCAAGAGTTGTGGCGCCCGCGCCCCCAGCGGGCGAATCTCCCGTTCCTGCAACACCCGCAGCAGCTTCGCCTGCAGCCCCGGAGACATCTCACCGATCTCGTCGAGAAACAGGGTGCCACCCGCGGCGAGCCGGAATCGACCCGGCCGCGGCTCGACCCCGGTCGCCACGCCGCGGCCGATGCCGAAGAGCTCGGCCTCGAGCAGCTGGTCGGGAATGGCGGCGCAGTTCACCGCCTCGAAGGGTCCGTCGCGAAGCTCCGAGGAATGGTGCAGGAGGCGGGCCACCACTTCCTTGCCGACGCCCGTCTCTCCGTGGATCAGAACCGGTAGACCACCGCGCAGAACCGGCCGCATGCGCAGGTAGAGAGCACGCATCGCGGGTGCGGCGCCCACCAGGTACCCGGAAGGAAAGCGGAGCTCGGGAACACAGCCGGCCGCGGCGTCGGGCCCGGAGTCCATTCCGCCCTCGGTCCTTCTCCCGGTATCGCCCGCAGAAACGGAAGTCACCTCGCTCGCGCCCGCTTCCAGCTCCGAGGGGGGCAGCACGATCGCCAGGTCCCGCTCCTCGGTGTCGACCGCCGAGACGCGCAGCCGCACCGGACCGAAACGGAGCTCGGCCCCCACGGGCACGACCCGGCGCCGCACCCGCTCACCGTCGACCCGGGTGCCGTTGGTCGAGCCCAGGTCTTCGACCACCAGCTCCCCCTCCGAGACCTCGAGGCGGGCATGCCGGCGAGAGACGCCCCGCACCCGCAGGCAGACCTCCGCCGCCCGGTCGTGGCCGACCCGGTGGGTCCCGCCCCCCAGATCGATCCGCCGTCCCACCGTTCCCACCAGGCCCCGCAGCTGGAAGAGGGCGGGCACGTAGGCTCGCCCGTTCCGCTCGGGCGAACGGTCGATCGACGACATGGAATGCCGGCGCGGCTGCAGATCCTGTCTCAAGCTCGTTGGCTCCTCCCGGTAGACGCCCCCGCGGCATTCTACGAAGAAACCGTTCCGAGAGTTGCCGGGCCATCCCGACAGGTCGACGGGTCGACCCAGGGCTACGAAGACCGATTCCGGTCTTTGGTTGGACAGGTTTCCGGGATCTCGCCCAGACGGTGGACTACCGGGTGATCAAGTGATCAAGCCACCTCGTCGCCGTGCGGCGGGATGTCCGAGCTGTTGGCGAGCAGCTCGGCCAGGCAGCGACAGGCGTCGGTGGCGGTAAAAATACCCGCCAGGCGCCCATCCTTGGTGATCAGAGCCGAGCCGATGCGCCGACGAGCCATCTCCGCGACCACCCACTGTAGCGGTGTGGTCATCTCGGCCTTGAACACATCGACGACACAAGCATGCCGCACCCGCGGTGCATCCTCGGCGTCCGTTCCGCCGCAGTACGGACCCAACACGAGCTTGATGTCACGGTCGGAGACCAGGCCGATCAGCGCTTCTCCGTCCTTCACCGGCACATGGCGAATCCCATGTTCTTCCATCATCCGACGAGCCTCTTCGAGAGGCTCCTCGACATCGATGGAGTGCGGGAACGGTGTCATCACCGAACGAATCGACGGCCTCGGGTGCATCGCTCAATCCTCGGGAAGTGTTTCCTCTTTCCGCTTTCGACGCGGGGTCGGTGCGGGTTTCATGACGAAGCGGTGGTCCTCGACCAGGCCGAGCAGATCGAAGGTGCTGAGGATTCCCACCACCGCTTTTTCATGGGTCACGACCACGTGGTGAATATGGTGCTTACGCATCAATCGAGCAGCCAGGTGGACATCGTTGTATTGAGGAATCGTGAAGACCCGTTCGGTCATGACCTGGCTCACGGGCGACTCGTCTTTCGCGCTCAGGAGGTCGATGGTCGATACGATGCCGACCGGGTGATCTTCGGAGTCGATCACCGGCACCGCGTGCAGGCGATTCTTGGTCATCAACCGGCGCACCCTCGCGACCGAATGATGGGGATTCACCTGAATCACTCGTTTGGACATGAGGTCGGAGATCTTTACATTCATCGCCCGAACTCTACTGGTCCGCCCCGAAGGCGTCCTCACCCACCGGGGTGGCTGCCCCCGTCCACGTCCTACCCCGAAAGGTCGGTCGACCGGAGCCTCCGAGAGACTCGGGCCGCACGAGAGACGGGCCACGACGTCTCCCGGTACACGACTCGGGCGGATCCTCGATTCACACCCACGGGCTCATCCCGGCGGATAGAGCGTCGGTGCCCCGGGTCCGACCGGCAGGCCCAGCGCGAAGACCCAGACGTAGAAGAGCGTGATCCAGCCGATCAGGAATGCGATCGAATACGGCAACATCGTCGCCACCATGGTGCCGATCCCGAGGTCTTTCTTGTACCGCGTGGCAACGGCGAGGATGAGGCCGAAATAACTCATCATCGGCGTGATGAGATTGGTGGACGAATCGCCGATGCGGTACGCGGCCTGGATGACCTCCGGGCTATACCCCACGGTCATGAGCATCGGCACGAAGATCGGCGCCGTGACCGCCCACTGGGCGCTCGCCGAGCCCAGCATGAGGTTGACGAAGCAGCACATCAGAATGAAGGGCAGGAACACGGCGGGATTGTCGAGATTCAGCGCGACGAGCGCCTCGGCCCCGAGCACGGCGAGGATCTGTCCCAGGCCGGAGTATTTGAAGAACGACACGAACTGTGCGGCGAAGAATACCAGGACGATGTAGAGGCCCATGCTGCGCATCGCATCGGCCATGGCATCGATCACGTCGCGGTCGTTGCGCATCGTGCCGACCACGCGGCCGTAGACGAAGCCGGGGACCACGAAGAAGACCACGATCAAGGGAACCACGCTGCGCAGCAGCGGGCGGAACGCTTCGGGCCCCGTCGCCGTGAGGTCCGGGTTGCGCAACACGCCCCAGCCGGGAAGCCAGTCGAACAGGCCCGCCCCCGGGAAGTTGGGCCCCGCGACGACGAGGATTCCGACCGAGACCAGGGCCGCGCTGATGCCGGCGAAGAGAAGGCCTTTGCGCTCCTCCGCGGTGACCTTCGCCATCCGGGCGGACTCGCCGAGGTCTTCGGAGGCCTCGGCCTCGTCGTACTCGCCGAGGCGCGGCTCGACGATCTTGCTGGTGATGAGCCAGCCGATCGCCGTGACCAGGAAAGTGCTGGCGATCATGAAGTACCAGTTGACCGCCGGGTGGACCTCGTACTCGGGTGCGATGAGGCGGGCCGCCTCCTCGGTGATGCCGGCGAGCAACGGGTCGACGGTGCCGATCAGCAAGTTGGCCGAATAACCTCCCGAAACCCCGGCGAAAGCGGCGGCCATACCGGCGAGCGGGTGGCGTCCGAGGGAGTGGAAGATCGCCATGGAGAGGGGAATGAGCACGACATACCCCATTTCGCTCGCCGTGTTGCTCAAGACACCGGCAAAGACGACCACGAACGTGACCTGGTTCTTCGGGGCGCCGAGCACGAGTGCACGCACGGCGGTGGTCAGCAGGCCCGACTTCTCGGCCACGCCCACACCGAGCAGGGCCACCAGCACCGTGCCGAGGGGCACGAAGCCCGTAAAATTGGTCACCAGGCTCTGGCTGATCCAGCGAATACCCTCTCCGGTCATGAGGCTGCTGACGGTGAGCATCTGCCCCGCAGAGCCGGGTCGCGGATCCGCGACCTGGAGGCCCAGAGCCGCAGCGATCGCCGAGGCCACGACCACGGATAGAGCGAAGAGGGCGAAGAGGGAGACCGGGTGCGGCAGGAGGTTGCCGAGCCACTCGACGAGGGCGAGGAAACGCTCGAAAGGGCGGCGAAAATCGAGTTTGGCAGAAAAAGGGGTGCGCATCGCGGCATGGTACCAGCAGCAGCCCCCTACGCCAGGTGGGTAAGCGCCGGTTGCACTCTCCTCTCTCGCTGGCCGGTCCTCCGAGCTCGTCCGAGAGTCCCGCCAAGAAAACTCGCAAGCTCAGCAAGATCGAAGAAACAGGCCGGCGGCTCCGCCCGCCCGCGGTGCGCCACGGCTGTTAGCATCGAGCCTCCATCCGAAAAACCTGCCAGAGAGGAACAGCGATGCATCGCGCACGGATCTCGATCCTGATCCTGATAGGAGCCCTCGTCGGCTCCGCAGCCACGGCCCTGGTCATTCCTACGGGAACCGATCGTTGGGTAACCCTCGGGGACGGCGGCACTTTCTTTACGTTTCCGGAGGGCGATGTGGAATCACTCTGCGGAGCCGAGGCCGATCCCGACTGGGATCGAAGCGTGATCCTGGAGGGGGCTCCCGAGCCCGGCCAGGACTGGGACACCGTGATCAAACGGCTCGACGATGTCGACGTCTCCCACGGCTCGGCCACCGTTCAGACCCAGGTCACCCACATGGCGCTGCGATCGGTCGGAAGCCACGAAACCCCCTGTGGCCCGATCGACTGGTACCTGCACTCGCTCAAACACCAGCCGGTCACCACGATGCGCATTCACAACACCAGCGGCAAGAGCGGCAGGTTCGAGGGCGCCCTCACGGTGCGGCTGGGAATCCAGGCCCTCGACCCGGCCGGTGACTCTCTCGGCCTGCTCTATTACACCCTGGACCTGGCCGGCATGACCAGCACCGCCTGGTCCATCGGCCCCCTCGGCAGGTTCCGTCCGGGCATCGACAAGGGGGGGCTGTGCTCCAGGGTAGTCCGCGACGAGCTCCCCGACCGCACGACACGACACACGACCTTCGTGGAGAATCGGATCTCCCGGCTGCGCTGTCTTCAGAAGAAGACGCCGGCCTCCCCGAGCCAGATCACTCCCAGCGACACCCAGGCTTCTCGGGCAGACTCGCTCGGGCCTTCCCAACCTAGAGTAGCGCGCCACGAATCTGGCGTCTTGCCTTGGGGCCTTCTCGCGCCCTTTCGGCGTGGCTCCTCCTCGAGAGATCCCCAATCTTCCTGTGTCGGAGCGCCTGGGCAGGACACGAGATGACCTCGAATCCAAGGCACCTTCTGTGGGACGTACTCCTCGCGAGCAGGGTGAGCTCCTGGCCGGCCAAGTGGTCGCAAGGCGGCGCCATCGCTGGCGAGGTCGCGGCGGCCGGCGATCCGTTCCGCCGTGATTCCCTGAACCATCCATGATACCTTTCTGGTGTTTCGCCATCGACGCCTTCCCCACCCCGGATCGTCGGGTATTCGATCGAGCTCGGTCCGAGAATTCGCTCCTTCTACCGATCCGATCGAATCCTCCCCTCGACCCTACTCTCAACCTCCCAGAGGGTCCGGATGCTGCGCAAGAAGATCTGGCTGGCAGAACAGTCTGTCTGGAAGGCATCGGGGGGGCGTCCACACGCCATGCCGCTGGCCAGCGGGTATCTCAAGGCCATGGTGGAGAAAGACCCTGCCCTGCGCCGGCAGGTCGACCTGCGGATCTTCTCGTTCAGCGGCACCGATTCCGCGCTCTCGGTGATCCGGGAGCTGCTGCTCGCAGAGATGCCCGATCTGGTCGGTTTCTCGGTCCTCGGCTGGAACTTCGACCTCTTCGGCCGGGTCTCCCAGACCTACCGACAGCTCCATCCCGAAGGCTGGATCGTTTGGGGCGGAACCCATGTCAGCCACCAGGGCCGGAGGATCTTCTCGACCTTTCCGGCGGTCGATATCGTGGTCGACGGCGAAGGCGAGCGTACGTTTCTGGAGCTGGTCGAGGCGTTCGTCGGGGGGCGATCGCGGGACGACCTGCACTCCGTACAGGGCATCACCTTCTCCCCGTCCGAGGGTCCGCCGATGACCACCGCACCCCGACCCCGGATTCTCGACCTCGACGAAATCCCTTCTCCGATCCTCACCGGAGCCATCGAGCTGACGGATGCCGCGGGGGACTTCGCCTACCGCACCGGGCTCCTGGAAACCAACCGCGGCTGTCCGTACGCCTGTGCCTTCTGTTATTGGGGAGGCGCCATCGCCCAGAAGATCCGTTGCTTCTCGCGCGACCGGCTGGCGGCAGAGATGGAGCTCCTGGGCAGAGCTCGGGCGGAGCACTTGTGGCTCTGCGACGCCAATTTCGGCGTGCTGAAGGCCGACGAAGAGTTCCTCGAGATCTGTATCGAGACCCGGGAAACCTTTGGCTACCCCCGCCGGATCATGACCTCCTGGGCCAAGAACAAGGGCAAGATCTTCTACTCGATCGTGCGGCGTATGAAGGAGGCGGGTTTCCACACCGCCTTCAATCTCGCCCTCCAGTCGACGTCGGAGCCGGTGCTCGAGGCCATGGGCCGTACCAACATGAAGGTCAATGCCTGGGAAGACCTCGCCCGCTGGCTGCAAGAAGAGGGGCTCGACGTCTACGGGGAGCTGATCTGGGGCTGCCCGGGCGAGAGCCGGGAGACCTTTCTCGAGGGGTATGATCGCCTGGCCCGCCACGTGACGCGGATCGCCGTCTACCCGCTCCTGCTCCTGCCCAACACGGGGTACAGCGAAAGGCGGGAGGAGCACGGTTTCGTGACCTGGCGGACCCGGGAGCACGATTTCGAGCTCGTGCTCTCCCACGACACGATGACGATCGAGCAGAACCGCGAGATGCACCGGTTCTTGTTCTGGGCACGGGTGGTGGCCGAGCACTTGGTGTTCCGCCACCTCTGGAACCCTCTCTTCGAGCTCGCCGGGTGGACCCAGTCGCGGGTGCTCCTGTCACTGGATTCCTGGCTCGACGACCAGAACGACGAGGTGGCCCACCGCCTCCGGGAATGCCGAGGGCGAGTGGTCGACGACCTCAGCGCCAGCGCCCGGCACGTCGAGAGCGGGCTCGAGCTGTTCTACGGCGATCCCGCGCTGGGCCCGCTGCTGGAGCGCTGGTGGAGCGAAGCCGTCGTCCCCCATACTCCGGCGTCGGGCCGCACCTTCTTCCGCGATCTCTTCCGCTGGGACTGGGTCACCCGGCCCGTCTATCGACACTCGGAGCAGGATCTCGACGACCCCGAGCTGCCGCAGGTGGAGATCGCCGGAGAACGCTTCTATGTCCGTTCGAAACTGCGATTCTCCTACGACCTGGAGCGGCTCCTCGAAGAGCTCCTGCGCGATCCCGAGACCCCGCTGCTCGCCGAGCCGACCGAAGTGACTCTCTATTACCGGGTCGGTTTCTGCAATGACATGGCGCTCTACCACAACGCCCACAACCTCGAGTATTTCGGCAGCACGACCCCCGGCGTTCCGAGCTCGTTCCCTCTGCCGCCAGCGAAAGAGCCGGTCGCGACGTTCCGGGCCGGCGCCCGAGCCGAGAGTGGCAGGGCTGGCAGAGCGCAGGCTCCCGAGGGCTGAGCCGGATGGAGCTCTTCTTCGTCGGTCTCTACCTGGCTCTCCTCCTCGCTCTCGGAGCGCGGGCCGGCCGCCGGGAGTCGAGCGCGGAGTTCTTGATCGCCAGTCGCCGCGTCGGCACTCTGGGGACCTCGGCTTCGATGCTCGCGGTCACCGGCGGCCTGGTGATGATGGGCACCAGCGCCCTCGCCTTCACCATGGGCATCGCCGCCATGTGGTACTGGATCGGCTTTGCCTTCGGCATGATCTTCCTCGCCCTGGTGGCCGGCCGGATCAAATCCCTCGCCGACCGCGAGCAATTTCTCACCATCGCCGACTTCGTCTTCCTGCGCACCGATCGCAAGACCGCTACCCTGAGCGCGGCGATGCTCTTCGTCGCCATGTTCTTTCTGCTCACCGGTCAGCTCATCGCCGCCGGGAATCTCTTCTCGCCGCTGCTCGACATTCCGTACCCGATCTCCGTCTTCCTGGTGGGGCTGGTGACGATCGCCTATCTCTTCCTCGGCGGCTACAAGGCGGTCGTGCTCACCGACATGATCCAGTTCGGCATCATGTTCCTGGTGCTGGCCGCCGTCGTGGTGAGCCTGGAGCCCGGCGATTTCTCGTCGCAGCAGATGGATCCCTGGGCCTTCGGAGGCTTCTCGATCCTCTTGTTCCTGGTGCTGGGCGCCGCTTCGACGGTGACCGCAGCCGAGTTCTGGCAGCGGATCTATGCCGCGAAATCCCGGCGAGTCGCCCGCAATGCCTGCTTCCTCACCGCCGGGGTCTTCCTGACCTTCGCGCTCGGGCTCACCCTGGTGGGGATGACGGCGCGCAGCCGGAGCCCCGAGATCGATCCCGACACCGCCCTCTACCACGGCCTCTTCGAGCTCGTGTCTCCTACTCTCGGCACCGCCGCCATCGTCATGCTGCTCGCCGCCGTGATGTCGACCATCGACACCGAGCTCTTCTACCTCGCGAGCAGCCTCGTCAAGGATTTCGTGCACCGCAACCGCTCCCTGGAGAACGAAGACACGGTGCGGCTCCTGCGGCTGGCGATGGTGGCACTGACCTTCACCAGCATGCTGACGGCCATCTGGATCGCCGACATCCTGCCGGTGATCTTCGGCATCGCGAGCCTGCTGACGGCCATCAGCCCCCTGGTGATCCTCTCTCTCTTCCGCCGCGTTCCGCCCAACGCCGCGTTCCTGAGCCTGGTGTGCGGAATCCTCGCCCTGGTGGTTCTGGTTCTCTCCGGACATTTCGACCCCGACACCTCGGCCGTGACCTTTCCGGCCGCCGTCGCCGGCCTCGCTGTCGGCTACCTGCTCCCGCGCTCCGCAAACTCTGCCCCCATCGGAGGAGGCACAGACGATGACGTTCTCTAGCTTCGAACAGGCCCGGACCGCGGCCAGGCAGCGCCTGGGCTCCATCGATTTCGCGAGCCTGGAGCAGACCGAGGTCTATCGCGACCCCCTGAACTACTACCTGCTCGCCAACTACCCTCCCCTGAAGGCGATGCGAGAGATCTCCCCGGAGGAAGTCTTCCGCAACGCGCGGGGACCGCAGCGGATCTATCTCCACATCCCCTTCTGCGAGCAGTACTGCACGTTCTGCCACTACGCCAAGGAGATTCGCGCCCGGGAGGATCGGATCGAGCGCTACCTGCGAGCCCTCTTCGATGAAATGGACCGGGTCTTCGAGCGCTTGGGAGAGGCGATCCCCACCTTCAGCATCTTCTTCGGCGGCGGCACTCCTTCGTCTCTCTCGCCGCAACAGCTCGACCGCTTGTTCGTGCACCTCGGTCGAGGGATCGAGCGGCGGGGCGGAGCCGACGTCATCTTCGAGCTCCATCCCGGAGTCATCCGCCAGGACGACTACGAAGAGCGGATCCGGGTCTTGCGCGAGCACGGCGTCACCCGGTGGGTGTTCGGTGTGCAGACCATGGACCCCGTGATTCTCGCCAAGCTCAACCGCGGCCACGGCCCTGAGGAGGTTCACGGCTTGCTCGAGATCCTCGACCGCCACGGGCAGAAAGACGTCTCTCTCGATCTGATCTACGGCCTTCCCCACCAGACCCTGCGGGGGTGGTACGACTCCCTGGTCACCCTGGTCGAAGCCGGAGTCGAGAAATTCAACATCTTTCCGCTGATGTTCAAACCCTCGGACCCCATCTGGCTGCACTATCAAAAGGAGCCGCACATCTTTCCTCGGGGCGAAGAGCGGCGCCTGATGCACTTCCTCGCCGAGCACGTGCTCTTCGAGCGCGGATTCTCGAAGGGGCCACTCCTGTACTACAGCAAGGGGAAACATGCCTATCGCCCGCTGAGGGAGAGCCCTCCCGAGGAATCGATCGAGGGTCTGGGTCTGGTGGCCTTCGGAGTCAGCGCCTTCGGTTATCTCGGCCATACCCAATATTTCAACCATTGCGACATGAGCACCTATCTCGAAACCTGCGAGTCGGGCCGCCTGCCGACCTGGCGCGGCTTCACGCTCGACCTGGACGAACGCATGCGCCGCGCGATGATGCTCGGGCTCCGCTCTCGGGGAGTTTCCCGGAGCGACTTCGAGAGCAAGTTCGGCCGCGCACCCCGCGAGGTCTTTCCCGAGGCGCTCGCCCGGCTGGAGCAGCTGGGTCTGCTCGAAACCCGAGGGGACGAGCTCCACCTGACGATCAAGGGCGAGGTCGATGCGGCGGGGGCGGTCTCCATCTTCTGCAGCGACGCCGTTCGCGAACGCATTCGCGAGACCAATCGATCGATCGAGAATCCGCGGCGGAGCCTGCTCGAGCGCCACGACTTCTCACCCATCGAGCACTCGATGGTCGAGCCGGCGGCATCGTTGCCGACGCCGCCGTCTGGCGAGGCCCTCGGAAGGAACGAGGCATGAGGGCTCCCCGAGATCTCGAGCGGGCCTTGCTGCCCCTCCGCGAACGCCTGTTCGAGGGAAATCTCGGATTCCTGTGCCATCTCTGGAGTCGCCGGGTCTATTCCGGGCTGGATGCCCCGGCTCCCCCACCGAGTTGGGGTGCCGACCTCTCTCCCGGGGAACGTACGGTCTTCGAGCTCTTCTGCCTCGGCCAGGAAGTTTCGACGAAGAGAGCCCGCGAGGCGCTCGGCGGCGACGGCCTCTCGGCCCTGGAGAGCTCGGCGATTCTCGAGCATCGGCAGGGGGAGACCCGTTCGACCGGAGTGGTGCTGCTACCGATCCTCGGGCGTTTTCTCTTCGTCGGCCACGCTCGGCTCTCGGACGGGAGCTGGGGCCACGTCCACTATGGTCCCGACTCCCGCACCATGGCCCATGCCCTGCTCCACCTCGCGCCCGGCCGCCGATTCCTCGATCTCTGCTCCGGCAGCGGCATTCTCGCCGCCAGCATGGCCGAGGGCGGAGGCACCGGTGTCGCGGTGGAATGGTCCGAGATCGTCTGCCGGATCGCGCGGGTCAACCTCGCCCTGTGCGGTCTCGGCGAGCGGATCGAGATCCGCAACGGTGACCTCTTCGAGCCCCTCGCTGCCGACGAGACCTTCGACCTCGTGGCCTCCAATCCGCCGTTTTCGCCCTCCAGTCTCGATATCGAGTCGGATCCTGCCGGCGCCGGAGGGCTCGACGGGCTCGATGTGGTGCGGGCGATCTGGAGTCGGGCCCGGCGCATCCTGGCTCCCGGCGGCCGGATGGTGATCTTCTTCGCGGCCCTGGGCGACGGCGAGACCCTACAGTGCGCCGACGAGCTGGAGCGGCTCGCCACCACGACCGGCTGCCGGGTCGAGGTCTTCCTGAGCGATCCGCCGCAGCCGGTGGACCGCCTCACCGTGCCGCGGGGCGCGAGCCGCCAGAAGCTGATTCGCGACGCGGCCGAGCAGCTCGGAGCCAGCCACTACCACTCGGTGCTCCTCTCCCTACGCCGCGCCGCGGGAGCCGGGCTCTACCACTTCCACACCTATCCCCTTCCGTCCACCAGCATGGCGCACGCCGTACACCGGCTCCGGGCCGCCCGACGCGGCGTCGCGGCGGCGAACGAATGAGCTCGTCCGCGCGCCGGGTCGCCGCAGAGGTGCTGCAGGAGCTCGACATCGCCTTCGACGATCTGCAGCCGCTCGAAGGAGGGCGGGTCAATCAAGTCGTACGCAGCGACTCGGGATATGTCGTGCGCCTGGCCGACGACCCGGCGAGCAGCCAGCGCCTGGAGGCGGAGGCCCGCCTGCTCGGCCGCCTCCGGGAGATCGTGCCGACCTGGGAGATCCTGGCCTCCGGCCGCCGGGGCGGCTACACCTACCAGATCTACCCGTTCATCCGCGGAGACAATCTCACCAACACCTGGGCGCAGCTCACCGCAACCGAGAAAGATCGGGTGGTCGAGCAGCTGACCCGGCACCTGCGTGCTCTGCACGGCCTCCGCTTCGAAGGTTTCGGGCCGGTGCAGGACTCCGCCCGGCAGAGCCCCACCTGGAGCTCCTGCCTGCTCGACGAGGTCGAGGAAGTCCTGAGCACCCTTCGGCCACTGGCGGGTGGCGCCCGCTGCGACGCCGTGCGGAGCTGGGCCCGGAGCACCGGCGCCTGCCTCGAAGACACCCGCCGGCCCCGCCTGGTGCACAACGACCTGTGGTTCAACAATCTTCTCGTCGACGGCAGCGAGATCGTGGGGCTGATCGACTTCGAGTTCGCCGTCCGCGGCGCTCCCGACCTCGAGCTGTACAAGCTCGAGTATTTCGTGCGCTCGCCGGAAGCCTTCCACTCCCAGGGTGACTTCGCCGACTTCCTGCCCCGCTTCCGGGCTGCCTACCCCGAGCTCTTCGCGGTCGAAGACCTCGACGCGAGGCTCGATCTCTACGACCTCTGGTTCTACTGCCGCAGCTTCGCCTTCGAGCTCGAGATGGGCGGAGGGGAGTGTGCTCCCGAAGCGCTCGACGAGCTCTTCGAGCACTTCCACCTCCTCGTCACGGGACAGATTTCGCGCCTTCTCTGACCGGCTCGAGGCCCGAGCCGCCGGCCCCGCCGACCGCCGTCCGTGTCCACAACCCCTCGCCGTGCTCTTGCAGGTGGAGGCGAATGCGCTCGAGGTCCCGTCGCGGCACCAGAGGCAGCAAGGAGTCGAAGAGGGATGCGAGCTCCTCCGCATCGTCCCGGACCCCCGAAGCCACCCGTTCCAGGCCCATCTTCGCGCTCGCGGCAGCCCGCGGCCAGAGCGCTCCGTAGGGCTGGTCTTCGTAGTACACGAGGGAATCGTCGCCGACCCGGCGCTCGGCAGCCACCCGGGTCAGGGCGTGGTCCAGGTGCACGGAGAGCAGCGGAGCCAACACCCGGCTCGCTCCGAGAGCGGAGAGCACCTCGCCGAGGCGTTGCTCCAGGCTCTGGAGGAGCGGGTCATCGAGCACTTGCGACGCGGCTCGCCGCACCCGGAAACAACCGCGCAACGAGACCCCGCGAAGCCTCGCCTCGGTCAGCCCCAGGGTGTGGACGGAGAAGCCCAGCCGCTCGTGCAGCGTGCTGCAGATGTGCTCCATGGCCTCGCTCTCTCGCGAGAAGACCACGACCACGGCCGATTCCCCTGCCTCCGGATCGGCCCGCAGGTGGCCCGGAATCGAGAGCAGCAGATCGTCGTGATGGGGGGCGAGATAGACCTTCATTCCGCGGGACCGAGCAGCGGAGCCGCGGCGGCATGGAGGGCGGCCAGGCGTTCTCTCTCGTTGCCGTCCGTGGCCATCGCCTCGACGAAGACCGGCAGCTCGCCCCCAGTGGCGAGACGCTCGCGCACCTCGGGCCAGGGCACCTCGCCGGCCCCCGGAGCGGTGGGCTCGAAACGTCCGTCCCGGGTCCGGCCGTCGGTGAGGTGCAGCTTCACCAGGCGGGGGCCGAGCTCTTCGACCCATGCGGAGACCGGTGGATCGAGCAGGGCATTGCCCAGGTCGAGACAGACCCCCGCTGCGGGCAGACGATCGAGCAGCGCCCGGAAGGTCGCCCGCCGCTCCAGCAGGTGCCCGGGAAGATTCTCCAGGGCGAGCCGGATCCCGAGCTCTCCGGCTCGCTCCAGGCGGGGCCGCAGGCCGGCCGCCAGCTCGTCCAGGGTTTGTTCTCGCGAAATCTCCGCCGCCAACACCCCCGGAGAGAAGGAGACCGACGCGAGGCCCCACCGGGCCGCCAGACGCAGCATGGCATCGACGACGTCGAAGGCGCGCTCGCGGTGCCGGGGGCGGGGATCCGTGAGGTGGAACCGGTGCAGCTCCAGAGTGGCCAGGGAGGTCACCGGCACGGCCGGATCCGACGCCGGCTCACCCTGGGGCCCGAAGGGGCCCCGCGGCGCGTAGGATCCTTCGAGGCTCGAGAAGCCGGCCTCCGACGCCGCGGCGGCCAGCTCCTCCACCGATCGCCGACCCCGCAAGAAGCCGTCGAAGGCCCAAGAGCAGATCCCCAGCCTCAACGGCGCCTCCCGCCCACGGTGCCGGCCAGGCGGCGGACCTTGTCTACCGCCTCGAGGATCTGCTCGACGCCGTCGTCGACCAGGAGCAGACGCTGGTCGAGCCAGAGGCTCTCGCGGCAGGCGGCCTCGGCGACCGGGGTCTCGTGGGGCTCGGCCACTGCGACAAAGGGCTCGAGCCGCGAAAGGACCGACGGCCATCCCGCCTGCGCGGCGATTCCTTCCGCCGCCAGGGCCAGCAGGAAACGCTTGCGGCTCAGCCCCCCAC
>CAZMEL010000158.1:0-17966 GCA_964565225.1 uncultured Thermoanaerobaculia bacterium
GTCCTGGATCGTGGGCGCCATCACCTGGTCCACCACTCCTTTGGGAGCGATGAGGCTCTCCACCGCGGAGTTGTTGATCGCCAGGGTCCCCTGGAAATGCGGCGTCAGCAGCAGGAACAGAGGGTGGCGCGAGGAGAGCTGCCGGTGGGTGGTGACCACGAAGGGCTCCACGAAGAGGTGGGTGCGGCCGAGGTGGCTCACCGTCTCGTGGTAGTTGCCGTCGGCCATCTCGACGATGGTCTTGGCGATCAACCAGTTGTAGCTGTCGTTCGGGGTGAAGATCGGGTTCTTGGGCCCCGGTGTCTGCTCGGCCTGGATCGCGACCGGCAGTAGATCCTTGGTCGCCTTGTCGACGGCGAAGAGCGCCAGGGGGGCATAGAGAAACTTCGGCATCTCGTCGATGGTGCCGGCGGTGAGATTGTCGAGGGCCTCGTAGTCGGCCAGGTAGAGCCGCCCCTCGGCGATCGCCGCTTCCAGGGTGTCACCCTGCATCACCGAGCTGTACATGGCGCCGGTCACCGGGAAGTTGTCGGGCAGGCCATCGGCGGTGACCTTGGCGATGAGCAGGGGATTCGGCCCCGCGACCCGCATCCAGGCGAAGATCCGGTCTTCCTGGAAATCACGGCTGATCGGCGGCAGACCGATGACCCGGAACAGGTCGGCGTAGTCGTCGAGAGACCGGGGCTGCTCCTTGACCTTGGACTCCAGGGCTTCGAGCACGTAGCGCAGAACCGCATCGGCCTTGACGTGGCCGGTGGCGAGATCGCGTACGAACTCCCGCTCCTTCTTGTGCATCTCGTCCTTCTTGTGCTGGTCGACCTCCCACTCGATGTAGTTGGCGAGAATGGTCAGAGCCCGCTCCGCCACCTTGACCAGCCACCCCAGGGCAAATCCCTGCCCTTTCGGCACACAGCTGGCCACCGCCAGGGGGGAGACGTAGGTGTCATACCGAAATTGATACTCCTGCTGAGCCTTCGAAAGCTCTTCCTGGCGTTCTTCGGGATCGGGATCCAGCTGCGGAAGAAACGTAGACATGGCACATCTCCCTGTTCGATCAGCGTTGAGTAGAGGCAGCGAATTTGCCAACACTCTAACATAGCCGAACCCTCTTCCGGCCGGGAGCCGCTACCCGAACATGCAGTACAATTCCAATTCTTCGGGAGGGCTGGGTTGTCCAGGACGATCGGACGTTTCGATGACAACCCCTCGAAAGCCGACATGGAAGCCTTCCTCTATCTACCCACGAATGCTCCCGCCGGGCTCACCGAGCGGCTGGAGACCCTCGGGCTCACGACACGAGTCGTGAGAACCGGCGCCGACTTCATCGCCGCCGGCGCCGAGGCTTCCCCCGCGTTGGTGGTGATCGACGGTCGCCCGAGCCTCTCCGCAGGTCTCGACCTCTGCCGGATCGCCGCGGGATGGTCCGGTGGAGACCTCGAGACCCTGGTCTGGATCGACGCCGATCCCGCTCTCGACTTCGCCGAGATCCTCGCTGCCGGAGCCACCCAGGTGCTCCCTTCTTCTCTCTCCGGCGAGGCCCTCGAGCGTCAGCTCGCTCTTCTCCATCAGCGTCTCCGGCGCCATTGCGAAGATCCCTCCGTCCACCGCGCTCTGGCTGTCAGCGAGCTTCGTTTCCGGCGCCTGGTCGAGCTCTCCCCCGACACCGTGGCACTGCACGTCAGCGGCCGATTCGTCTTCGTCAACCCCGCCGGCCTCGAGCTCTTCGGCGCCGAATCCGAGGAGCAGATCCTCGGCCGACCGGTGACCGACCTGGTCGCTCCCGAATTTCGAGGCCTGGTCGAGGAGAGGATGCGTGTCGCCCACGCCCGCGACGAGCCGGTACCGGTTCTCGAGCAGCAGATGCTCCGCCTCGACGGCAGCCGGATCGACGTCGAGGTGGTCGGTGTGCCGTCTGCCTTCCGCGGCGAGCCCGCGACCCAGATCGTGATCCGCAACGTCACCGAGCGAAAACGGACCGAAGAAGCGCTGCGCCGATCGGAGAAGCGCTATCGGGAGCTGGTGGAGGGCGTTCCGGTCGGGGTCTATCGCCTCTGCCCCGCGGGTCTCTTCCTCTCCGCGAACCGCGCCCTGGCGGAGATCCTCGGCTTCGACGACGCTCGCGATCTGCTCGGCACGTCCTCCGGGATCCTCTATGCCGAGGAGGTGGACCGCGAAGCGTGGAAACAGCTGATGCTCGGGGGCCGCCGGGTCTCCGACTTCGAGACCCGGATCCGGCGCCGCGACGGCGAGACCATCTGGGTGCGCTCCACGAGCCGAGCCATCTTCGAAGACGACGATCTCGTGGGCTACGAGGGGATCGTGGAAGACATCACCGGTCGGCGCTGGGCCGAGGATGCCCTGCGGGTCAGCGAAGAGCGCTTCCGTTCCCTGGTGCAGAACGCGTCCGACCTGATCAGCATCATCGACCGCGAGGGCAAGGTGCTCTACCACAGCCCTTCCCTGATCCGGGTCCTCGGGTACCAGCCGCGGGAGAGGATCGGCGCCCCGCTGGGAGATCTCGTGCACCCCGAGGACCGCCCGCGGATCGAAAAAGCCTTTCTCGACCTCCTGGAAGAAGCCGGAAGAGTGGCCCGGATCGAGCTCCGCATCCAGCACCGCAACGGCTCGCAGCGGGTCCTGGAGTCGATTCTGACCAATCTCCTGGACCAACCTTCGGTCCACGGCATCGTCGTCAACTCCCGCGACATCACCGAGCGCAAGAACGCCGAGGAGCAGCTGGTGCACGATGCCCTGCACGACTCCCTCACCGGGCTGCCGAACCGCGTGCTCTTCCTCGACCGTCTCGGCCACTGCCTCGACAAATCACCGCGTCACCCGGACTATCGCTTCGCCGTGCTCTTCCTCGACCTCGACCGTTTCAAGCTGGTGAACGATAGCTTCGGGCACCTGATCGGCGACCAGCTCCTGGTGCAGGTCAGCCAGCGCCTGACGGCCT
This sequence comes from uncultured Thermoanaerobaculia bacterium, assembly GCA_964565225.1. Lineage (GTDB taxonomy): Bacteria > Acidobacteriota > Thermoanaerobaculia > Multivoradales > J023 > CAZMEL01. The sequence continues at coordinate 2,957 of CAZMEL010000158.1, forward strand.
GCCTCCGCCCCACCGACTCCCTCGCCCGCCTCGGTGGCGACGAGTTCGCCATCCTGCTCGACGACGTAGGGGACGCCGGCAATGCCGTGCGGGTGGCCGGGCGGATTCGCGAGGAGCTCGAGACCCCCTTTCGTCTCGAGGGCCGGGAGATCTACTCCGGGACCAGCATCGGGATCGCCCTCTCGACCCCCGAGACCCGCGAGCCGGAAGAGCTCCTGCGCGACGCCGACACCGCCATGTACCGAGCCAAGAGCCAGGGGCGGGGTGCCCACGCCATCTTCGACGCCGCCATGCACGAGCAGGTCACCTTCCAGATGCAGCTCGAGACCGACTTCCACAAGGCCCTGCAGCTGCGCCAGCTCGAGCTCTTCTACCAGCCGATCGTCGACCTCGGCTCGGGCGAGGTGGCCGGTTTCGAGGCCCTGGTCCGCTGGCGCCACCCCCAGCGTGGCCTTCTCCTGCCGCAGCAGTTCATTCCCCTGGCCGAAGAGACCGGACGTATCGCCGACCTCGGCGACCGGGTGCTCACCCACGCCTGCCACCAGCTGGCCAAGTGGAACCGCGAACGGCCCGCAGCGAAGGCCCTCTTCATGTCTCTCAACCTCGCCCGGCGCCAGCTCTCGCAACCCCGGTTCGCGGTCACCCTGCAGAACCTGGCGAAGGAAGCCGGCATTCATCGTAGGCAGCTCTTCTTGGAAATCACCGAACGTGCGATCATGGATCGGCCCGAGGAAGCCCTCGAGGCACTGGAAGCCATCAACAGCCTGGGTTTCCCGCTCTGCCTCGACAATTTCGGAACCGGCCACTCCTCGCTCAGCCTGCTGCATCGCCTGCCGGTCGAGCGGGTCAAGATCGATCGCTGGTTCGTGAGCCGCCTCGGGGCCGACCAGGGGAGCGACGAGCTGGTCGAGGGCATGCTCACCCTCTGCCGCTGGCGGCGGGTCGAGACCATGGCCGTCGGGGTGGAGTCGGCGCCCCAGAAGGCCCGACTGCAGACTCTCGACTGCACCTTTGCCCAGGGTCATCTCTTCGCTCCCCCCCTCGAAGCCACGCGGATCGAGGAGCTGCTCCAAAACTCTCCGACGCTCGGCGTCGTGGTACCTTGAGCCGGAATCGGTCGGGGCCACCCAACCGCTGGCGCCGCCGCTCTCCCCCATCGACACCGGAGGATCCCTTGAAGACGTTCACCCCATTGCTCGCGGCCGCTTTCCTGCTCGCCGGGCTCGCACCGACGACAGCCGCCGAAGAGCCACTCTTTCCCTACCCCTACCACTCCGAGACCCTCGACAACGGCCTGCAGGTTCTGCTCGTGCCCATGAGCTCCGGCGGCCTGCTGAGCTACTGGTCGATCGTGCGCACCGGCGCTCGCGACGAATACGAGCCGGGCCGCACCGGATTCGCCCACTTCTTCGAGCACATGATGTTCCGCGGCACCGAGAAATACCCCTCCGACGCCTACGACGACATCGTCACCGGAATGGGGGCCAACGCCAACGCCTTCACCAGCAACGATCTCACCGCCTACCACCTGAACATCGCCGCCGAAGACCTCGAGCAAGTCATGGAGATCGAGAGCGACCGCTTCCGCAACCTCGCCTACCCGGAGGACATGTTCCGCACCGAGGCCGGCGCGGTGTACGGCGAGTACCGGAAGAACCGCACGTCTCCCTACTTTCTGATCTACGAGTCGCTGCTGCGCACCGCCTTCACCCACCACACCTACGGCCATACCGCCATGGGTTTCGAAGAGGACATCCAGAAGATGCCCGACCTCTTCGACTACTCGAAGACCTTCTTCGATCGCTACTACCGGCCCGACAACACCGTGCTGGTGATCGCCGGCGACCTGGAGGTCGAGCCGGTGATGGAGCTGGTACGGAAGTATTACGGCGACTGGCAGGCCGGTTATGTGGCCCCCGAGATCACCCCCGAGCCGCCGCAGACGGCGGAACGCCGGGTCGAGATCGAATATCCCGGCAACACGCTGCCCCTGCTCTACGTGGCCTACAAAGTCGGCGCCTGGGATCCGAACGATCTCGGCCTGGTGGCCGGGGAGCTGCTGTGTGAGCTCGCGTTCGGCGAGACCAGCGAGATCTACAAGGAGCTGGTTCTCGACCGCCAGACCCTCGAAGACATCGAGGCATCGATCGGTTTCTGGCGCGATCCCGGCCTGTTGATCATCACCGCCACCCTGAAATCGGCCGACGAGGTCGACGCCACCCTGCAGCGGATCGACGCCGAGATCGAGTCGCTGCGCCAGAATCCGCCCTCCGCCGACCGCCTGGCGGGCCTCAAATCGCGGCTCAAATACGACTTCCTGCTCGGCCTCGACACCCCCGACCGGGTGATTCGCAGTCTCAACCGGGTGATCGCCGTCACCGGCGGCATCGAGGCGATCGAGACCTATTTCCAGACCGCGGACCAGGTGACACCGGAAGCGGTCCGGGCCGCCGCGGAAGCCCTCCTGGCACCGGAACGGCGCACGATCGCCATCCTCAGAGGAAACAACTGATGCGCCCCTCTTCTTCTCTCTTCTCCCTGTTCCTGCTGCTCACCTGCAGCTTCCTCTCGACGGGCTGCCCGAGCCAGGACACCGGCTCCGAGCCCGAGCCCGACCCCGGCTCGATGGTTCTCTTGCCGGTGGAGGGCGATCCCAGCGTCAGCTTCAAGGTCTCGTTTCGGGTCGGCTCCCAGAACGACCCCGAGGGCAAAGAAGGCCTGGCCCGGCTCACCGCCACTCTGCTCGCCGAGGGCTCGACCACCGAGCACAGCTACGAGGAGATTCTCGACCTCCTCTACCCCATGGCCTCCTCCTACGACGTGCGGGTCGACAAAGAGCTCACCACCTTCTCGGGTCGCACCCACAGCGACAACCTCGAGCCCTTTTTCGGCCTGCTCACCGATGCCTACCTGCGACCGGCGTTCCGGCCCGAGGACTTCGAACGGGCCAAGAACAAACACCTCAACGAGCTGCGCAACACCCTCCGTTACTCCTCCGACGAGGAGCTCGGCAAGGCGGCGCTGATCGAGCTGATCTTCGGGGGCACCGGCTACCGCCACCCGATCGACGGCACCATCGAAGGCCTCGAGAGCATCACCCTCGAAGACGTTCGCGACTTCTACGCCACCCATTACGTGCGCGGCAACGTGACCCTGGGTCTCGGCGGTGGGTTCCCCGTCGACCTGCCGCAGCGCTTCGCCGACAGCCTCGAGCTGCTGGGCGAAGGCTCGGGGCTGCCCGTGGCTCCGCCGGAGCCCGACATGCCCGATCACCACCGGGTGCTCCTGGTCTCGAAGCCGGGGGCCGACGCCTCGATCAGCTTCGGTTTCCCGATCGACGTTCGACGCGGAGAGCGGGAGTTCTACGCCCTGTGGATCGCCAACTCCTGGCTCGGGGAGCACCGTAACTCGTCGAGCCACCTGTACCAGGTGATCCGCGAGGCGCGGGGCATGAATTATGGTGATTACTCCTACATCGAGGCGTTCCCGAACGGCGGCCGCCGGCAGATGCCCCCCACCAACGTGGTGCGGCAAAAGCAGATCTTCGAGGTCTGGATCCGCACCCTGCCCAACGAGCAGGCCCATTTCGCCCTGCGCGCCGCGGTTCGCGAGCTCGATCAGCTGGTGGAGAACGGCATGAGCGAGGCCGAGTTCAAGCTCACCCGCTCCTTCCTCTCCAAGTACCGGCTGCACTTCGCCAGCACCACCCTCGATCGCCTGGGTTACGCCGTGGACGACTACCACTACGGCATCGAGAGCCCGGGGCATCTCGCCCGTTTCGGCGAGATGATGCGCTCGATCACCCGGGAAGAGGTGAACGCGGCGGTACGGAAACACCTCGGCGGGCAGAAGCTCCAGATCGCCATCGTCACCGGTGAGGCCGAGCGCCTGCGCAAGGCGCTGGCGGAAGACTCCCCCAGCCCGATGCAATACGCCAGCGAGAAATCTCCCGAGCTGCTGGCGGAAGACAAGGAGATCGCCGCCTACCCGCTGGAGATCGACGCCGAAACCATCGCCGTGGTCGAGGTGAGCCAGATCTTCGAGCAATGATCCCGGCGCGGGATTTCCAGAAGAGTCCCGAAAGGGCCCGGGGCCGGCGTCGAGCCGGCCCCGGGCCAACGGTATTGCAGAGCGACTCTGCGATCAGAAGCAGGCGCACCAGTCCGGAGGCGGCACGCAGATGCCACCGGTGGAGCCACAGCGCCGCAGGCAGGTAGAGCAGTAGCTCATCTCGGTCGGAGGCCCTGCGATCCACTCCGGGGTCTCGAAGCCCAGGAGCGCCAGGATCTCGAACGAGGCGGCGTCCACCGAAACCGCAGCGTTCGAGGTCTGGGTCACGGCCAGGGAGCTTCCGGCGAGGGCCAGGGCAAACAGGGCCAGCAGGGTGATCACGATTCGCTTGTGCATGGTCTCTCCTCTAGGGTTCGTGCGGCCGACGACGGGCATCGGCTCCCGGCTCCCGGACGGAATTCGCCCGCCCGATCGCCAGAAGTCTCCCGGGACTCCTTGCGAAGGCCCTGGATTCCGCAGCTGGGTTCTACTCAGACGACCGAGAAAAGCCCCGAGACCCCGTCAAAACAGAATCGAAAAAAACCGCCGGTCCTGCCCGAGATCTCAGGAGCCCTGGAGATCCCTGGCCAGCCGGCGCCGGCCGAGGGCCCAGTCTCGCTCCACCGTCGAGCGAGAAAGCCCGAGGGCGTCGGTGATCTCTTCCAGGGTCAGGCCGCCGAACAGTCGTAGCTCGAGCACCCGGCACTGCCGCGGATGGCTGGTTTCGAGCCGCCGTAGGGCCTGGTCGAGGGAGAGCACGGTCTCGATATCGAGGCCGCCGCGCACCCCGAGCGCCTCCGACAGGGTGACCCGCACCTCCTCGCCTCCCCGTTTGGCAGTCCTGCGAGCCCGGGCATGATCCACCAGGACGCCACGGATCACGCCCGAGGCAAAGGCGAAGAAATGCACCCGGTTCTCGAAGCCTCGGATGGGTGAGCTCTGGAATCGAAGATAGGCCTCGTTCACCAGAGCGGTGGGCTGCAGCGTCGGTGCCGGACCGGCACGAGCCAGGTGATGGTCCGCCAGCCGATGGAGCTCCTCGAAGACCAGCGGCAGGAGCTCGTTCAGCCCCTCGTCGCCGTCGGACGCCCATTGGTCGAGCAATCGGGTGATCTCCCCTGTCTCACGCATCGCGAGAGTCTGCCATACTGGGAAAAACTCAGTCGATCCCCAAACGCTGCTCGACTTCGGCGCACGCACCGGCCCCTCGTCCCGTGTCCCCGACGGACGCCGCTGGCGTGGATGCTGCAGCCTATGTGGAGGAGACACCATGCACCTGCCCGACCCCGAGACCGACCTCGAGGCCGTGGACCACCTGGTCTTCGAAGCCCTCGCTCTGCCCCGGCACGAGCGGAAAGGGTTCGTCGCCGCCCGCTGCGCCGGGAATCCCGCTCTGCTGCGCGAAGCGAGCTCGCTGCTCGACCTGGAGTCCCGGGTCATCGATCAGCTCGGCCAGCCCCTCTTCGACCTCCATCGCCAGGGCTCCAGACCCGGCCGGAGCTCCCCGGGGCCCGAGACCTTCGGTCCCTACCGCGTCGAGGAACGGATCGGCCAGGGAGGCCTGGCCACGGTCTATCGGGCGCGGCGGAGCGACGGGAAGGATCCCCGCCCCGTCGCCCTCAAGGTACTGCGCTCGGGCCTCGACGGGGCCGACCTGATCAGCCGCTTCCAGCGGGAGGGAGAGATTCTCGCCGGCCTGCGTCACCCCGGCATCGCCCAGCTCTTCGGCGGAGGCTTCGCCGAGGACGGACGCCCCTACCTGGTGATGGAGCTGATCGAAGGCGAGGGCCTGAGTGAATATCTCGAGCGTACGTCCCCGAGCCTGGAGCGGCGAATCGAGCTCTTCCTGGCAATCTGCGAGTGTGTCGCCTACGCCCACGCCCGCCTGGTGGTCCATCGCGACCTCAAACCCGCCAACCTCCTGGTGGACGGCCGCGGCCGTCCCCGGCTGCTGGACTTCGGTATCTCCAAGCTGCTCGATCCGGCGACCGCTCGGCCCGTGACCCGCACCGTCGGTTTGCGCTGGCTCACTCCCGAGTACGCCAGCCCCGAGCAGATCCGCCGCCAACCCGTGACCATCGCCACCGATATCTACTCCCTCGGAGTGGTTCTGCACGAAATGCTCTCGGGAACCCGCCCCTTCTCTCTCCGGGAGGACAGCGAGGACTGGTGGCGGGTGGTCTGCGAGACCGAGCCCGAGCCTCCGAGCCGCTGCGCCCTGCGAGAGGGCCGGCGGGGGCGAGCCCGGCGGCTGCGCGGCGACCTCGACGCCATCGTCGATCGCTGCCTGCGCAAAGAGCCCGAGCAACGCTTCGCGTCCGTCGAGCAGCTGATGGCCGACCTCCGACGCTACCTCGGCGGCCTGCCGGTCGAAGCCCGGCGGGGCTCCCGCGCCTATCGGATCCGCAAGTTCCTCGGCCGCCACCGGCTCGCCCTCATCGCCGCGAGCCTGGTTCTGTTGCTGGTGGCGGGATTCGTCGTCGACCGCGAAAGCCAGAGACACCGCTTGATCCAGGAACGTGACCAGGCCCGGGAGGTACGGGAATTCCTGGTCGATATCTTCCGCAGCGCCAGCCCCGAGGCCCCTCTGCGTTCCGACGTCACCCTGCGCTCGATCGTCGACCTCGGAGTCCAGCGATTCGAGGGCCTGCGAAGCTCCCCCCGCCTGCGAGGCGAGCTGATGGGCACCCTCGGCGATCTCTACACCACCATGGGGGCCTTCGAGGAAGCCCAACCCCTGCTCCGGGAGAGCCGCCGCATCGCTGGGGCCGCTTCCGGGGCCAGCGACCGAAGAGAGATCCTCCGGGCGGATCTCCGCCTCGCCCGACTGGCCTACAAAAGAGACCAGGCTCGAGAAGCGGCGCGGATCCTCGAGCCGCTGGTCCGGGACGTCCGGGGACTCGAGGATGCAAGGCTCGAGGCCCGGGCCACGGGCCTGCTGGGTCGTGTGATGCGAGAGCTGGGCGATCTGGACGCCGCCGAGAGCTATTTGCGAGACGCCGTCGAGCAGCTCGAAGAGGTGCCCGAGCAGCGGGCCGAGCTGGGCGAAGCGCGTCTCCAGCTCGCCAAGATCCTGCGGCTGCGGGGTCATCTCGACCCCGCCCGGACGCTGCTGCGCCAGGCCATGGACGACCTCGAGGCGGTGGCCGGTCCCGACCACTATCTGCTGGCCCAGGGGTACAACGACCTCGCCCTCCTGCTCTATCAGAACGGAGACCTCGATGGCTCGGAGCGATCCTTCCGGCGCGCCTACCAGGCGTGCAGAAGAGCTCTCGGAGAAGGCCATCCCGACACGCTCGGAGTCGCCGGCAGCCTGGCGGCCATCTACGTCGCCCAGATGCGGATCCGCGAGTCGGAGCAGCTGCTGCGCCGCACGGTCGAGCACTGGTCGGCGGAAGCGGAGCACGACCTGGCTCTGGGCGCCTTTCTCCACTGGAACCTCGGGGTGGCGGAGAAACACCTGGGCCGGCCGGCAGACGCCGAGTCGACCCTGCGCCGAGCCCTCGATATGCGGACCCGGGTTCTCGGTGAGGAACATTTCGAGACCGCTCGCCTGCGCTCCGACATCGGTCTCGTCCTGATCGATCTGGGGCGCCTGGCGGACGCCGAGCGAGAGCTGGCCCGCTCCCGGGAGCTGATCGTCCGAGGGCTCGGGGAAGAAAACCCCGAGACCTACATCGCCACTCGCAAGCTGCTGGAGGTCTGGATGCGCCAGGGACGCCTCCAGGAGGCCACCGCAGGCCTGCGGGAGCTGCTCGAAAAACCCTCGAAACCCGCTGCCGAGGGCGCTCTTCGCCGGATTCTTCTCGCCAGGGCTCTCCTTACCTCCGCTCCCGCCGAGGCTGCCGGGTTGCTGCGCCCCGTGCTCTCGGGAGACAGCCCCCTCGCCGGAGCCCCCAGCGTACATCCGGCCTATGTGCGCGCCCTGGCGGCCCGCGCCCGACTCCTGGCGGGAGGGGGAGACCCGGCCACCGAGCGACGGATTCTGGAAGAGGCCGCGGTGGAGCTGGCGGCCCGCGGGAACGAGGTGCGTCCCTACGACCGCGACGACCTGGCGGAGTGGCTCGAAGCCTCGGGGCTCAGCCCTCGTCTCGACCGTCGGCCGAGAGACGGCTGAAGATCGCCTCCCCCATCCTCGCGTGCGAAGGGTTGTCCCTGCGGCCCGTGTCGAGCAGAACGGCGGCAAAGAACACGGCCCACCCTTTCGCCCTTCGTAGGGTGGCCCTGTCCGGATCGTAGGTCGCGAGGGCTTCCTGCCGGCCAGCCCGGCTCCCGAGCAACGCCCAAACGCAGGCCAGGTCGGTGGCCACGTCGCCCGAGGTGATGTCGCCCCAATCGATGACCGCCGTCAGGCGACCTTCCACGGCGAGGGCGTTGCGAGCGTGCAGATCCCCGTGGATCCAGCACGACTCCGGGGCGGGTGTCGTCTCCAGGGCCGCGGCCCAGACCCGATCGATGGTGGGATCGATCCACGGCCCGTCGCGACGCAGCCGCTCGAGCTGTTCCTCCACCACCGCCGCTCGATTCTCCAGGGGGACACCCCGCAACGGGTTGGGCGGGGCCTCCGGCGGCGCCGGCCGATGCAGCGCCCGCAAGAACCGCCCCACCACCTCGCCCTGGTCGTCGCGCAGAGGCTCCCGGTTCACGCTCCGTCCCGCCAGCCAAGGCACCACGCTCCAGGCCCAGGGATACCCACAGCCCGGCTCCCCGATCCGCAGCGGAACCGGCGTCGGCAACGGCAGATCCGCCGTCACCTCCGCCAGCCACCTCTGCTCGTTCCGCAGCAGCGGCGCCGCCATCCCCCGCCGCGGCAGCCGCAACGCCAGCTCCTCGCCCAGGCGGAACATCGCGTTGTCCCATCCTGCATCGGCCGCGCGGATCTCCAGGCTCGCGAGATCGGGATGTTGTTCTTCGAGCAAGGCTCGGGCGAGGTCGACGTCGATGGGCACTTCGGCGTCGGGAGTGTGGGTCCGGGCTTGCATTCGGGGCTCCTCTGCCATCGTCTTCCGTCCTGCGATCCGCGTTGGGCTACACTGCCCCCATGTTCCGCCGCTCCAAGAACAAACCTCCAGCTCCCGAGGCCACCTGGGACGAGCGGGTCGAGATCGCTCGTCCTCTGAATCGCGCCAAGGTGAGCGCCGCGCCCCTGGAGCGCCTGCCCCTGGTCTCGATCTTCGACGACGAAGAATACGAGAACTACGATTTCGATCTCATCACGCCGCTGCGCCGCCTGCGCATCGGCAAGGAGCTGAAGGCCCTCGGCTTCCGCCAGGTCTCGGGCTCCACGTTCGAATCCAAGGAAGAATCCTACCGGGTGGTGATCCCGAAGCCAGGAATCCTCGGCAGTGATCCGTCCAAACCTGCCGAGCGCCATCTGCGGCAGGGCGGCGCCGTGGTCCTGGTCACGCCCACCCAGGCGATCCTGCTCTACCTCTACCGCTTCGGCCCCGAGCTCGCGCCCGGGATCACCGAAGAGCTGGGCCGACTGGTGTGGGAGCAGCCGGCCAATTTCGAAAAGATCGCCCAGTGGGCGCGCCCCGCCGGTCTGCTCGCGGCCTTCTCCAGCTTGCGCCAGCAGCTCGAGCCCTCGCAGACGGAGGGCATCGACCTTCGTCGGCAGCGGAGGTTTCGGTCTCGGCTTCCGTGCTAGGAGCCTGTACCCGTGGAGCTGCTGGTGATGGAGCGAGAGCCGTTGGGGCTGGCTCGGTGATTCTCATTCAGAGTCCGGAAAGTGTGGATCGAGAACGTCGATGAGCAGGATCTCGGCTTCCTTCTGGGCCGTGAGCGACACCACACGTTCGGACGTGATCCCGGCACCGTCGCCGGTGCGCAGCTGGACTCCACCGAGTGTCGCTTCCCCCTCTACCATGTGGAGCCAGGCACACCGCCCCGGCTCCAGCTCGTGCACAAGTTTCTTGCCAGAATCGAACCTGGCGGAATAGACGAAGGCGTCCGGGTGAATGCCGAGCGAGCCACTTCGAGCATCGGGCGATGCAACGAGGCACAACCCCCTTCGGCGCTGGCCGATGCCGAAGCACTCTTGTTCTCGATCGGGCTCGAGCTGGGTCCGAGGAAGGCTCAGCCAGATCTGGAACACCTGGGCCGGGTGCTTCGGTGACGCATTTCTCTCCCTGCGGCGAACGGTCTGTGCCGCGGTCAGGCACTGAATCTCGCCTGCCTGGATCCGCCCGACTCGATCGGCCGAGTCTTCATACGCGAGAACGCCCTGGCGCACGTAGGTCAGTACCTCTGTCTTGTGGTGCAGGTGCCGCGGGGCGTTGGCGCCCGGCCGGAGCTGGCTCTCGCTGAAGCTGGTCAAGGCTCCGAATGCATCGGCTCGGAGATTCGCCGGATCTCGCGGATAAAACGTGAGCCAGACCGTCCGTCCGCGGAACACCTGCCGGTGCCGCACATGATTCTTGCGAACCGTGATCATCTTCCTTTCCCTCCAGTAGTCTTCGAGCTCTTCGATGTTTCCCCGAGCCGAGTCACGGAGACATGGAAGGTCGCGGAAGCAGAGCTCCAGGCCCGTGGCAAGGTCTGGAAACGGATGGCTCCCACGCGGGGGAAGAGCCATTGGGAGCCGTTGGTTTCGGCGTGGTCTCTACTACCGGCTCGAAGTCGTCGAGCTCCAGCCACCACTGCACAAACGCAGGAAGGACATCCTACCGCTCGCCCGGCTCTCGACTCGAGAACTTCTGCTACCAGGGTGATGGCGTCGTTGAACAACCCTTCGAGGAGGCGACGATGCAGGGGCTCTCGCCCGAGAAGAATCGATTCCCCCAGTCGGAGTTCGTTGATCCGTCCCCAGGTCGCGACCGCTCGGGCCAGGGTCGTCTCGAACCCAGCCGAGATTGGCGGAGTTTCCACCGGAGACGATTGGCAAGGTGATCTCGAAGGTCTCTTCGATCGAGCTCGCCAATGCCGAGAGCTCACTCATGGTCTCGACGACTTCGATCTCGGTGTTGAAGCTGATCTCGGCATATCTCACCACCCGCTCCACCTGGCTCAGCATGGGCGAACGGATCAGGGCCATACATGCGGGGCCCCCTGCACGGCGCATCGTTTCGATGTTTTCGATGTTGGTGACGCGATCACGTGGATCCCGCAGCCGGCCATCCGTTCGACCAGGATCCGGGCATTGGAGTAGATCTTGTATAGGTCGATTCGTACTCGGAAATCACGCTGTCGATCTCCGACCCGGGCATGTTCTCGTGGTTGATCGTCAGGCCGATGACCTTGGTCCTGGCAAAGGTCTGGATGAGATGGATCTCGCTCTCGGGTGTCGGCATCGCCATCTGCGGGAAGTCGCAGCGGTGAGAGCGTCCAGGGGCGTTGCAAGACCACCCCGTCGGGGCGGCTACCACGGAGTATGAAGCTCGAAGTCGAGCACGCGGGATGACTGAGCGCTCCCTGTCCTTCGATGATGATCACATCGGGGTCCTCGTCTTCGAAGGCTTTTATGACAGCAGCCTCCATTTCGCCCGCGCAGAACTGAGAAGGAATGGCATCGAGGGCGATGCCGCCTCCCAGCACAGCTCCCGAGTCGAGCCCCGCACCCGAGCAGAGCAGCGGTCGAGCTTCCGTTGGCCTTGGGTACGACGGGTCGCAGGCTCGGCCGATCGATCTCGGCTCCCCGGGGCTCCGCGGTCGGGATCTGATCATCCCCTGCCAGCACCGAGCCGACAACTTCTCGAAGATCCAGGAGCTCCGACTCTCTTCGGACCCTAGCTCGCGGTAGGAACACAATTTCCTTTCTGTCGCCGGTGCCCCGGTTTGCATGTCCACCCATTTCCCGAGTAGTCGAGGTGGCCGTTCTCCGGCACCTCGAGCGCGACACACAGCTTCCCCTTCTTCGTGTAGCTCCAATCGCATTTCCAGTTTCGCCCCGAGTAGGTAAGGTAGCCATTCTCGGGAACCTCGATTGCGATACACGTGTCATAGCTTTCCCGATACCCTCGATGGCAATCCCAACCGCGACCGGATGCCGTGAGGTATGCTTTTTCAGGGATCTCGAACCGAACACATTTCTTGCCGGTCTTCTGGTAGCCCCTATCGCATTTCCAATCGTTACCCGAGTCGTCGAGATATCCATGCTCGGGCACGGCGATGACCAGACACGACGGGCCGGACCGGTAGTAACCCCGCTCACATTTCCAGTCCCGACCGCGAGAATCCAGGTAGCCGTTGGGCGGAATGATCACCCGTACGCAGGTCTTGTTGACGGCTCGATATCCTCGGCCGCACTCCCATCCTCTGCCGAAGGAATTCCCCATGAAGGCCCCCTCGGGAATCTCGAACGGAACACAAATCTGGCCCTCTCGGGAAAATCCCCGCTCACATTCCCAGTCCCGCCCACCGGAGCTCAAGAAGGCATTCACTGGTATCTCGATGGCGATACAGGCTGCGCCGGTTTTCTTGTAGCCTCTGTGGCACACCCAATCGCTTCCCGAGGAATCCACATGAGCATTGGGAGGAGGAAGGATGGCGATACAAGAAGCCTCGACCCGGCGATACCCCCAATCACACGCCCAACCTTTTCCGAACCTCTCGGAGTGCGAGTGGCTCGGCGCCGCCGTCAGCATCGCCGTTCGATCGGGGTTCTCTTGGGAGGCAGCCGGGCTGGCCGAGGGCAGCGCTACGAACAAGAGCAGCAGCCACCAGCAGTAGCCGATCCATGATCGCGGCGCTTCCCCTGATGATCGATTCCTTTCGCTCTTCCTTCTCGGGAAGTCCGGGCCGGAAGGAAGTGACTTCGCTCGATCCGTGGTCAAAGTATCGTCTCCTCACTCGAGCGCTGTCCGAGCTCGACGCGAGATCTAGGGCCTGGCACCTCGGTCGGGATCTGCTCGATGTCAAGTTTTTTCTGGAGCCCTGGGCCAGATCAGGTCCAAGAGCTTTCGAGTCGCACCAAGTAGCAACACCTGAGCTCTTTGCAAGTACCAAGCCACACGTCATCTGTATTCCTATCAACAATTACCCGATCAAGTGCCGAACCGGAGTCGCCTCGATCCATCAGAATGATTGAAATCGAGATCATTTCGATGGCTCCATTTTCAAGCTTCCTGGCAGCCCCTCAGCATCTCGAAAAATCGTCGATATCCGTGATTCTGCGCCCCGATCAGACGAGCGGCTCCATCACGAACAGTTCCACGGGCTGGTAGCCATACCGCGGATCTACGAATACTTGGAGAAGTTCGGAGTGGGAGACGCCAAGAGACGTCAACGGATCGCCAGCAAGATCATGGAGAGCTTCAGCTCCTCCACGCAGCCCGAGAGCTCCGATTGACGGGTCACCTCGGCGTCGCTTCTGCACGTTCCGGCAGAAAGCGCGCGTCCTTCCGAGGATTTCCACGACTACCCAAGGGAGACGCGGGAACGGACCCGCCGATCCCAACAGGAGTCGAACGATGAGTGACCAGACCAGCCACAGCCGCCACACCTTCCTCCTTGCAAACGCACGAGTCTACGTTCCGAGCTCGCAGGTCGGGGAAACCGAAGAGGCCGGGCCACGGAGCGTGGGAGCGGGAGGTTGCAGCCCTGCTCCGGCGACCCGCCCGGCGGATTCGCCGAGCTCGACCTCGCCATGCTGCGGGCCCGGATCGACCGACCCGAACCGCTGCTGCTGACCCTCGTCTTCTCACCGACGCAACCGGAGCCAGACCATGACCGACACCAAGAATCTTCCCATCGCCATCCTCGGCGCCGGCCCCATCGGCCTGGCCGCCGCGGCCAACCTGATCGAGCGGGGACTACCACCCTTGATCTTCGAAGCCGGGCCTCGGGTGGCCTCCAGCGTGTGGGATTGGGGGCACGTGAGACTCTTCACTCCGTGGTCGTACCTGATCGACCCGTCGAGCCGGCGCCTGCTCGAGGCTCATACCGACTGGCAGGCTCCGGACGAGGCATACGTTCCGTACGGCAAGGAGCTGGTGGAGCAACTCTTCGATCCGCTGGCCGCGATTCCGGGCATCGCCGAAAACCTTCGTCTGCAGCACAAGGTGGTCGCCGTGGCCAAGGACGGGCACGACCGGATGCGCAACGGCGATCGGGAGGCGGCCCCGTTCCTGCTCGTGGTCGAGACACCCGCCGGAGCCCGTCGTTTCGAGGCCCGGGCGGTGATCGACACCTCCGGCACCTGGACGACCCCCAACCCGCTCGGGGCCGGCGGCGTGCCCGCGGACGGTGAGGAGACCTTTCAGGAGCGGATTCGTTACGGCATGCCCGATGTGCTCGGCCGCGAGAGGGTGCGGTATGCCGGCAAGCGCACTCTGGTGGTCGGCTCGGGCCACTCGGCGATCGGCTCCGTGCTGAGCCTCGTCGAGCTGGCGCAGAGCGAGCCCGACACTCGGATCGCCTGGGCGGTGCGGAAGACGGACCCGACCCGGCTCTGGGGTGGCGGTGCAGCCGACGAGATCGCCGAGCGGGGCAGGCTCGGTACGCTGGTGGCCGAGGTCGTCCGGAACGGAGCCGTGACCTTGCTCACGGGTGTCTCGATCGGCACGCTCCGCGAGCACGCCGAGGGCCTCGAGGTGGTCGACGTCGAGGAGGAAGGGCAGGTCGTCGTCGACGAGATCGTGGTGGCCACGGGCTCGCGACCCGACCTCGAGATGTTGCGCGAGCTGCGGCTCGATCTCGACCTCGCAACGGAGGCGCCGAAGAATCTCGGGCCTCTGATCGACCCGAATTTCCACAGCTGTGGCAGCGTTCCGCCCCACGGGGTGCGCGAGCTCACCCACCCGGAGGCGGGTTTTTTCCTCGCCGGCATGAAGAGCTACGGCCGGGCGCCGACCTTCCTCCTACGGACCGGGTACGAGCAGGTGCGCTCGATCGTGGCCCATCTCGCCGAAGACCACGAGGCGGCCGAGCGGGTGGAGCTGATCCTTCCCGAAACCGGCGTCTGCTCCACCGACCTGGCCTTCGAGGGAGACCTGCTCTTTCAGGGCAACTACAACGGATT
>CAZMEL010000159.1:0-17949 GCA_964565225.1 uncultured Thermoanaerobaculia bacterium
CAAGTGGCGCCATTACGCCGACGGTGCCGTGGCTCCATAGGTGTGATCAGTGACACCTGCTGCAGTCCATGTCTCCCCCGCGCCCGCGGGGATTGCCCCTCTGCTGCGCGATCAGATCTTGCCTTCCTGTTGTCTCCCCCGCGCCCGCGGGGATTGCCCTCTCGGCTTCGGTGGCTGAAGACAGCGTCGAGAGTCTCCCCCGCGACCGCGGGGATTGCCCCCCTGCCGCTTTGGTTGCGAAGCTGGCGGAGATGTCTCCCCCGCGCCCGCGGGGATTGCCCCGCCCTGACCGGTG
Source organism: uncultured Thermoanaerobaculia bacterium (assembly GCA_964565225.1). Lineage (GTDB taxonomy): Bacteria > Acidobacteriota > Thermoanaerobaculia > Multivoradales > J023 > CAZMEL01. The sequence continues at coordinate 296 of CAZMEL010000159.1, forward strand.
CCACGCTGGTCAGCTCTCCGGTCTCCCCCGCGCCCGCGGGGATTGCCCCGAGACCCTAGAAAGGATTTCGTTTGCATCCAGGTCTCCCCCGCGACCGCGGGGATTGCCCCTTGGCCGAGAGACCGGTTTGACGCAATACGGAGTCTCCCCCGCGCCCGCGGGGATTGCCCTCCAGCCCAGATCAAAGCGCGGGAGAGGGTCACGTCTCCCCCGCGCCCGCGGGGATTGCCCTCGATCGTCGAAGTCACAGTGGAGCAGCAGAAAGTCTCCCTCGTAGGATCGAAGAGGGCCGAGAACACGGCTTCAGAAACGGAAACCGGCGTGTTTCAGAGTCCGTTCACAACTCAGAGCGGGGTAGGTCCCGAACACTGATCCGATGGACCGAAGATCCCCTCGATGGCGTTGTTGGAAGGGTTGGGGTCGACGTTGTCGCCAAGACCGGTGATCTCGATTCGCGCCGGCACGCTGGTTGTGTGCTCGGAGCAGAAACGCTGCTCGAGCTCGAAGCTTTCGCCACTGGCGAGGCTCGGCACGGTGCAGCGGAACGACGTGGCGCAATGGGAGCTCGGGCAGGAGGTTCCCGGAGGCAGTGGGATCTCTTCGCAGCTGCTCGGCAGGCCGACGTCTTCGATCGAGTACTGTACTCCGCTGAGCTCGTAGTGCAGCTCGAGCTCGAAGGGCGAGGCCGTGCCGCCGGGTCCGAGGTTCTGTACCGTCCAGCGAATCGAGCTGCCGGGGCTCTGGTTTGCGGACACCGAGAGGTCCGAGGGCTCGATCGCCCGCACGCGGTGGGTATCGACGGTGAGCTGACCGGTGGCATCGACGGCGGCGGCGGAGACGAGGTACTCACCCGGCACTGCGAAGGCGTTGGTGACCAGGGAGTACGGCGGAGACGAACGGGTTCCGAGGGTCGTGACCACCGGGCTTCCACTTTCGACGACCGACCAGGTGACCGACGTGGCATCGACCGCGGAGGCGCTGAGCACGAAGGCGCCGGTGGCCAGGAAGATCGCGTTCTCGGCCGGCTGCTGGATTCCCACCATCGGCGGCGGGTTTCCGGTGCCGGTGCCGGTGCCGCGATTCGCCACCCTCTCACGGCGACACATTTCGGGCCCGGTGCACTCGGTCAGAAAACGCACGTTGTCGCGGACACCGGGCACACCGAGGGGTATGCCTGCGAGCTGGTCGTCGGGGTCCGAGAGGCGCAGCGCGCGCAAGCAGTCGGTGGTGGCCGGATCGGGGAAGTCGGCGATTCCGCAACCCATTACCGTGGCCACAGCCTCTTGCTGGCTGAACCCGTGGGCGTAGTCTTCAAAGGCACCTCCCAGCTCGTGGTTCGAGCCGAAGTTGTGCAAGAGCTCGTGCACGAAAACCAGCTGGGAGGCCGAGCAGAACGCCGACTGCATGGAGAAGGAGTTGCGAAAGAAGAGGTCTTGAAAACCGTGCTCGGGAACCCCTGCCAGCCCACAGAACTCGACGAAGGGAGTCTCCGGGCGGAAGGGCACGAAGAGAGCGAGGAGATCGGCCCCCGACTGGGCCAGCCGGCTCTCGAGCTCCAGGGAGATCGCGCTGGTCCCGTTGGTCAGCTCTCGGAAGGCCGGGTTGGTATTGCCCACCTGATCGATCGCCTCGAGAGGACCGGGAATGGCGAGGGTCTGAATCTCCACGAGATTCAGCGACACCGGAACGCCGCGGCTCGAGGGAGACCCCGACAGAGCGAAGACCGCATCGGCGTTCAGCTTCTCGACGATGATCTTGTTGCGAATGGCCACGAAGTTCGCGGCCAGCTCGGTGTCGATCACCACCAGGACATCGACCTGGGAAACCTCCTGCAACGTTTTCGGCAACGAGCCCATGGCCGATCGTTCGAAGGGAACGACTTCACCGTGGTGGGCAACATCGCCCGAATCGAGCCAGGGTCCGACCCGGGCCAGGCGCGTGCCCACCACCGAGTCGCTGTAGAGGTCGAAGGCGCCGTGCGCGGTCCGGATCAGGCCGAAGGGCAGCCCGCCGACCTGGTGGATCACCACCGTGCCCACGGCATTTTCGGACATCGGCTCTTCGGCGCGCCGCAGCTCTCCGATCCACTGCTGCTCACCGGTTTCGTATTCTCGATAGAAAATTCGTCGGGCCCGGTACTCTTCGAGCAGACCTTCGGAACCGGGAACGCTCATGCTCCATTCGTGGGCACGATCATGGATCCACTCGGAATCGAAGGTGAGGTTCCATTCCTGGATGGATTGGGCAATCGGAAGCACGGCGTCTGCCGGAGACCGCAACTCCGGATCGATCGAGTACAGACGTGGGACTTCGTTCTGGGCCTGTGCGCTGGAGAAAGATGCCAGGAGCCAAAGGGAACAAACCATGAGAACCCGGGCCGCGGAATGTTTGATATGCAAGGTTTTTCTCCTACCGACAGCGCTCTTTCCGAGCCGGTGAGATCGGCCCGTTCGGTACGACCTCTTCGTCCGGGGAAGCGCTGGAGTTGATGGACGGTGGTTCTGCGGACGAGCACGGGCCGACACATCATGGGGTCGAGCCGCGAGCCAGCAGAGTATTTCGGGCCACAAGCGCCAGTGGAATGCCGAGGCGGACGAAAAAACCGCTCGATCGTTCAGCCCTGCGGTTGTCTGATAACCTCGCGGCAGACTTCGGGAACCATCACCTCGTATCTTCCCGCCTCCGTGGCGGAGAGGGGGACTCATGCCGAATCTGCCGAAGCTTCGAGCGATCTGGCTCGCCACCGTCGGTTGTCTCGTTCTGTTCGCTTGTGGACCGAACACGAGCCCTCCACCTGCTCCGCCAGCGGACTGCAGCTTCCTCGACGGCAACTTCACCGCGCCGCTGGTGGCCGACACCTGCAACGAGGATCCGCGGCAATGTGCCGAGCTCCTCAACGCTTGCCTGGCCCAGCTCGACTTCCTGCAGCAGGACGACCTCTGGGTGCTGCAATCACCGTTCGGGGCGGTACCGGTGAGCTCCACGGGCGCCAGCTCCGTGCGGGCGCTGGCGTCGCGACAGGGACTCACTCCGATGCACGGGCGTTACAACACCGTGTTCTTGAACGCCACCGCCGCCGAGGCGTTCAACCAGCAGATCGTGCGCGATCCCGAGGGTCACTTCGACACGGCTTCCCTGCCCTACGGCTCGGTGGTGGTGAAGCAGAACTTCACCGCGGCCCAACCTCTACCCGGTGAGCAGGAGAAGCTCGAAGGAGAGCCCTGGCTCACGGTGATGGCCAAGATCGAGGGCTACTGCACGTCGACGATCGGCGGAAACTGTGTCGGCGGCGACTGGTTCTACTACCTCTACCGCTTCGGCGACTTCAAACAGTTCACCGACGTGCCGGTCTACGGCAAACCCCAGGCCTTCTGCACCGACTGCCACAACCCGGTTTCGAAGGCCGACTTCCTGTGGAACCTGCACCTCTACGTACGCGGCCGCGAGGCGCCCTATTACGAAGACGGTTCCGGGCCGCCGCCGAGCGAGCCGGCGGGGGCTCTGCCGCCCGCCGACGTCTGCGCCGCGGGGGCTCTCGGGATCGGACCGCAGCCGCCGAAGGACGTACCCCTGGCCCCCTCCGCGGTACCCGAGGATCAACGCCAGGCGATGTTCGATTGCTTCTCCTGGCGCACCTTCGCGGCGCTCAACTGGCCGGCGAAGGCCGGGGAACGGGGAGTGCCGGCCTCTTCGTCGTCCCTCTCCGATCTGGCGCCGCCTCGGGTGTGGGAAACCTTCAAGGAAACCGCCGAGGTGTTCCAGCCGGAAATCGCCGATTGGAACATCGACGAACTGGCGTGGAACGACACCCAGTTCGTTCCCGAGGCCTGCCAGGAGAAAGTCGACCACCTGCCGGCACCGGAGCGGGCGAAGGTGATGCAGATGATCACCAAGACCCGGGCCCACCAGGTGCTCAACGAGACCCACCAGGCGATGGGCAACCAGTTCAACATCCTGGTCGACCAGGCGGGCAGGCTGGTGCAATACGAGGTTCGTCTCAACCGCGACGAGTTCGAGTACCTCAAGGCCAACGGCTTCGCCAACACGGGGGAGTACTCTTTCGAAGGCCCGAAGAATGCCGAGGTCGTGTTCCCGACCAACGCCAACGGCTTCACCGGCCAGGGGGCCACCGAGATCAAGGCGGCCTGGCGGGAGCTCTGCAGCCCCGACACCAACGGCGACTGCCCGGACGATCTGTTGTTCGATCCTAGCCGGTACTACACGCAGATCGGCCTGATCTTCACGCCGGAGACCCGGCAATCGGAAGAATCCTGCCGGCTGGCCAAGGTGGGCCTGGTGGGTCTGCACATCATCCGCAAGACCGTGCATTCGCCGCAGTGGGTGTGGGCGACCTTCGAACATGTCGACAACGTGCCGCCGGTCGGCGAGGCGGGACGCGCAGATACGCAATACCTGCTCAACGACCCGAGCTGCGTGGCCCCCGGCGACGAGCTCTGCTCGGTCCTGCGGCCCGGGGTGATCCCCAAGGCGACGGAGGCGAACAAGAGCTGCTGCCCGAACGCCCAGTTGATCGTCAACGCCAATCCGGGCCGGCCCGGGCTCGACGGCACCCTGCAGCCGCACGATGGCCAGCCGCTGGTGAAGAACCAGGTCACCCGCCTGGTCCCGATCGGCCCGGTGGAGATGAACGGTCGGTTCCAGGCGGCGCTACCGCCGCCCTGGAGCCACTATCTGCTGCTCAACACCCAGTGGCCCAGCGGCGCCCGCCAGGAGGCGGCACAGAGCCCGCCCGGGGCGGTGCGGCGGATTCCCTGCAATGTGCGCGACCTCTTGTGGAGCGAGCTCGGCGGCGAGAACAGCGCTTTCCTGGAGGCCGGCATTCCGAAACCGGAGTGTTACACCATGCAGCCCCGGTCGGGCGACGGCGAGCTGAAGCTGCGCAACACCACGATGGAGACCTTCCAGGCCGCGTGGGACGACCCCGCCACCGGCGACGCACACCAGGTGTCGAGCCAGAGCTGCTTCAACTGCCATGGTTTCTCCGGGGTCGACTTCAGCTTCGTCTGGACCGATGCAACCGAGGAGATCGTGCCTTTCCCGCCCGCGGGGGGCTCGACCGGTCCCTGAGCCGGCAGAGCCGAGCCTCAGGGGTTCGTCCGTCGCAGCTCGTCGGCCACCCGCCCGACCTCGGGCAGGAGCGTTTCGACGGTCAGCCCCCGGCGGTCGTCGAGCAGGGCGTCGAGAGCCGAGTCTCGGCCCCAGCAGCTCTCGAGCAGGGCCATGGAGGTCGGATCCGGAGGCACGGAGCGATCCGGGAGAGCCAGCCAGATGGACACCACCCGGCACAGGGCCTCGAGGTCGTGCTCACGGAGCGAGGAACGATCATTGATGGCGGAGAAGGTGCGGGCTAGCTCGGCAAAGCTGCGCCAGAGGGCGAGCCCGGTCTCGCTGTCGGCCTCTGCGCTTGTCGAGGCTCCGAGGAATTGTTTCGCCTCCGAACGCCGCATCACCAGCTCGGCGAGCTCGCCTCCACGCAGGCGGCGGTCTCCCTCCTGGCCGAGGAGCATGGCGATTGCGGTGGTCAGGGACTGCAGCCGGCGACGCAGGTGCTCCGGGCTCTCCGGCACGTCGTCACCCACCGCACGTACGAAGCGAATCATGGCTCGGCGCAGGCCGAGATCCTGGGAGCTGGAGTGGTGGGGCGTGACCCGTGCCAGCTTGGGTAGCCAGCCGTGAGGTCTGCCTTTCCTCGGCTTGGCGAAACCCGCGGACCGCGAGGTACCCGACGGCGACCCGGCGGCGAGCAGAACGGTCTCCAGACTCCCCGGACGACCGGCGAGGAGCCACTGGATGGTCTCTTTGTGCTGACCGCGAATCCGCCGCACCAGGCTCTTCCGATCCACCGCGTGTTCGAGCACCGGAGAGCCGTAGCGCGCGATCACCCGCCCCTGGTCGTAGACCTCGGTCACGATCCGCACCGCCCCCTCGTGCTGCACCTGCTCGGTCTGCACGTGATAGACCGATCCTCCGACCGGGATATCGTGGTTGAAGCCTTGCTCCATCATCTCGAATCCAGAATCTTCTCGCTCGGCTCACCCGGGCGACTCGGCCGCCAGGGTGAGCCCCTACGCGGTGCCACAGTCTCGGAAATGGCGGGCCTTGATCAGGAACATTCCCATGTTCACGTCGCCTCGGGTGACGATGCAGAGCACGGCTCGGGGGTTGGACTCGAGCCGGCCGAAGTAGTGCCAGAGATGGCTCGAGGAGATCAGGATCTCCTGGAAGTAGCGCTCGTCGTTCGTGACTCCCCGCGATCGTTTGAAGAGATTTTCGATGTGCACGACCATTTCACCCTCGAAGAGCTCACGAGTCGCGGGAGCGAGCACGTCGAGCACATTCTGCGGGTGGCTCTCGACCGTCTTGAGCGCCACCATCGAGCCCGTGGCCATATCGACCACACCGGCGGCCACGGCCTTGGGAACCTCTTCGAGGCACGACTTCACGACTTGCTCTGGATTCACGAATCCTACTCCTTGGTTTTCGGTCTCAGAGATGAGGATGCAGAAAGAGGAGGGAACCGCCGGAGGCGCCCCTGGCTCGGAATCGGCCAGACCACTCAACAGACAAAAAAATCATGAAAGCTTCCCTTCCCCGACCGTGGCATCGCAGCCCGTGGTGAAAGTCGACCGCAAGCGGGAGCGAGCCATTCTCCGTCAGATCAAGGCGCAGAATCGCAGGAATATCGGTGATCTCTCGAGATTCTGCAACGCTGAGCTGGCGGAAAAGGCCGCTCGCAGCGCGGCTCGCGTTTCACCACGGGCTGATAGGGCTCCGAGCTCGAATACTAGCACCGTGCTGCGCCTCCGCGGGACCCGACGAAAGAGGATCGCGGCTCGAGGCGGTCACTCGAGAGCGGAGAGCTGGGTGCGGTACAGAGCCCGATATGGGCCCTCGCGGTCGAGGAGCCGTAGGTGGGTGCCGGAATCCACGACCCGGCCGCCATCGAGCACCACGATGCGGGCGGCCCGCTGCACGGTCGACAACCGATGGGCGATGACGATCGAGGTACGGCCGGCGAGCAACGTATCGAGCGCCTCCTGCACCAGCGCCTCGGTGGCCGCGTCGAGGGCCGAGGTCGCCTCGTCGAGGATCAGCAGAGCCGGGTCGCGCAGGATCTCCCTTGCGATCGCCAGGCGTTGCCGCTGACCACCCGAGAGCCGTACGCCGCGTTCCCCCACCAGGGTCTCGAATCCGTCCGGCAGCTGGTCGATGAACTCGGTGGCTCTCGCTGCCTCGGCCGCCGCGGCGATCGCCTCGCGGGTGGCGCTCGGCTGGCCGTAGGCGATGTTTTCGGCGACCGTGCGGTCGAAGAGAAAGATGTCCTGGGGCACGAGCCCGACCCGGCGCCGGTACCAGGAGAGGTCGAGCTCGCGGAGGTCCACCCCGTCGACCAGAATGCGACCCGCGGTAGGGTCGTAGAACCGCAGAACGAGGTTTGCGAGAGTGGTCTTACCCGCTCCGGAGGCTCCCACCACGGCCACCATCGTCCGTGGCTCGACGGTGAGGTCGAGGCCCGATAGCACGGGTCTGCCGGGGAGGTAGCCGAAATCCACCCCCTGCAGCTCCAGACGGCCCGAAAGGCCGTCGAGCCGACGGCCGGCTCGCGGCGTCTCCACCTCGGGCTCGGTATCGAGCACCTCGAAGATCCGCTCCAGCGATGCCAGGGAGCTCTGCAGCCGCGGGTTGAGCGAGGCGACCGACGCCACCGATGCGAACATCGACATCAGGTACATGAAGAACGCGAAGAGGCCGCCGACGGTGAAATCGCGGGTGACGATCAACACCACCCCGGCGAGCACGATCAGCGCCGGGGCCACGCTGGCGATCAGGGCGAAGGTGTGGTTGGTCCAGAGGGTGAAGAGATCGCGACGAAGCGCGCTGCGCAGGTGGCGATGCAGCACCCGGACCATCCGCCGTGCCTCGTGCCGCTCACCGGCCGCGGCTCGGACCAGGGCTTGCCCGGAAATCGCCTGGTGGAGACTCTGGCTCACCTCGGTCCAGGCTTCTCGCTCCTGCTTCGTCCGGCGTCGCAGCTCGGGCGAGATCAGGGCCTGGAAACCGAGAATGACGGCGGTCAGCGCCAACCCGCCGAGGGCCATGCGCCACTCCACCACGAAGAGCATCGCCAGGTAGGCGAGGGCGGTGAAGGCGTCGACCCCGGCGGCGAGGAAGGTGTCGGCCATCACTCCCGAGAGGTTGCGCACGTCGTCGACCTGGCGCGAGAGCAGGTAGCCGGTCTCGCGGTTCTGGTAGTAGGAGAGCGAGAGGCGCTGGCTGTGCAGGTAGAGGTCTTTCTGCAGATCTCGCAGGACCCTGCGGTCGAGCAGGATCTTGGCGCGGCCCCGCACCAGCTCCAGGCCCACCGCCACCAGGGTCAGGCCGATCAGCAACCCGCCCCACTGCAAGACGTCCTCGTAGGACGACCGCTCCACCGCGTCGTCGACCACCCGGCGCACCACCAACGGCGAGACCAGCCCCAGGGGCGTTCCCAGGATCAGGCAGGTGGTCATCAGGGCCACCGAGCGCCAGTACGGGCGCACCCAGGGCCAGAACCTCTTCACCAGAGGCCAGGCCTTCTTCAGGCCGGGCTTCGAGGCCTCCGGCTCGGGGACTGCCGTCTCGTATCTGTCGTCTGGCTCCAAGGGCTCACCTCCAGACCTCTCTACGGATCGCTCCACGCCCCTGCTCTCCGCCACAGACGATCCAGCCCGGGTCGAGCCCTTCCGGGACGAGCTCTACCAGCGGTGAGGTCACCGGGCGAAGCACGTGGGCACGATAGATTTCAGTGGATCATGTTTTTGGATTCGGGATTCTCCAGACGATATGAGGTCCCTCGCAAGGGTGTCAAGAGGACTGCGCAGGGCCGCGAAAGAGGAATCCGCCAATCGAAGGGGGCCAGACGACTGATATCCTCGAGCTTCTTCGATTTCTGGAGATCGCAGGGCCCGAGCCCACCGCAGATGATTCAGCCCTCTGAGCGCAGCGCATCGATCCGATGCCCCGAAACGGAGCCGCCCCCGGAGCGGCGGCGGCTGCCATGACCCTGCTGGGCACCACGGTCGGACGCATCCGGCTGATCGACCTCGCCGGCAAGGGCGGCATGGGCGAGGTCTTCGTCGGCTACGACGAAACTCTCGAGCGCAAGGTCGCGGTGAAGTGTGTGAGCCCGAAGTTCCGGCTCCACCAGACCGTCACCGGCCGGATCCTGCGAGAAGCCCGCATCCTCTCGCGCCTCGACCACCCGAATATCTGCAAGATCTACGACTTCCTGCAGGAAGAGCAGGGAGACTTTCTGGTGATGGAGCTGATCCAGGGCCAGAGCCTGGGCCAGGCCCTGCGCCAGGGGATCGACTCCAAGACCAAGCTGCGGATCGCGATCCAGATCGCCGACGTGCTGGTGGCGACCCACGCCGAAGGCGTGATCCACCGCGACCTCAAACCCGACAACGTGATGATCACGGAGGCCGGCGAGGTCAAGGTGCTCGATTTCGGCATCGCCCGCTCTCCCGAGGCCGACGAGGTCAGCACCGTGGTGCCGGAGGAAGAAGAGCCCATCGCCGTGGAGCGATACACCCACGGCGGAACCCTGATCCAGGACTCCCGCTCCCGGGTCGGCAGCGGCAGCGGCAGCGGAGACAGCGATCGCCGGGCGAGCAACCTGGCCGGCACGCCCCGCTACATGAGCCCGGAGCAGGCCCGCAGCGAGCCCAACACTCCGGCGAGTGATATGTACACCCTGGGCCTGCTGCTCCAGGAGCTCTTCACCGAGCACTCTCCCCTCGACCAGCATCCACTGCCGGCCCTGATGAAGGAAGTCTCGGAGGGACGCAGCCGCGCGGTGGAGGGGCTCGGAAACGACCTCACCCGGCTGATCGAGCAGCTCAAATCCCTCAACCCGAGCCAGCGCCCCACCGCCAGTGAAACCGCCGATCGCCTGCGCTGGATCCGCGACACACCCAAGCGCCGGCTGCGGCACGCCCTCGGGATCGTTGCGCTGCTGCTGACCGTCGCGGGAGTCGGCAAGTACACATTGGATCTTCGCCGCGAACGGGAAGCGGCGGTCGTCGCCCGCAGCCAGGCGGAAGACCTCGTGGCCTTCCTGCTCGAAGATCTCTCCGCCGAGCTACGTCCCAGGGGTCAGCTCGAGCTGCTGGAGAGAGTGGCCCGCCAGGCCCTCGACTACTACGGCCGCTCGGCGCCGGAGACCACCAGCGCCGCCGACTTCCTGCGCGGCACCGCCTTTCGCAATGCCGGAGAGGTGCTGGCCGACCAGGGCGAGATCGCGCCGGCTCGCGAGGCCCTGGAATCGGCGGAACGGATCCACCGGGAGCTGGTGCGCCTGGACCCCGAGAAGAAGGAATGGCAGCTCGCGCTGGTGGAAGACCTGCTCGCGCTGTCCCAGGTGCACCGCAACCTCGGAGAGCGAGAGCCTTCGGAGACCAAGATCGCGGAGGCTCTCGAGATCTCGAAGCGGCTGGTCGCCCGGTTTCCCGACGACCCGGCCACCCTCGAAGCCCTGGGCGAGGCCTACTACTCCAGCGGGCTCCACCACATCTTCTCCGAGAACGATCTCGCCGAACGTGCCTTTCTCGAAGCTCTCGAGATCTACGAGTCCCTGCTGGCCCAGGATCCCGACGAAGGCAACTACCGTTTCCGCCTGGCCGTGCTGCAGGGCCAGGGACTCGGCCAGATCTACCGTGAGCGCAACCAGCTCGCCGAGTCGTTCGCCGCGGTGCAGAGAGCCTACGCGGAGTTCGAGCGCCTGAGCTCCGGGGGCTCGTTCAACAGCCGCTGGCAACACGGTTTCGCCTGGGAGAATCGCCGCCTGGGCGGGCATCTCGTCGATCAGGAACGCTGGTCCGAGGCCCTCGAGCACTTCCGCAGGGCCCGGGAGATCACTCGCCTCCTGCTCCGCTTCGAGCCTTCACAGGTCGACTGGCGCTACGGACTCAGCATCGATGCCTCGTCCATCGGCGCCGTCCATCGAAAGCTGGGTGAGCTCGACCAGGCGCTCGAGGCGTATCGCGAAGGCCTGGCCATCTGCCGCGACCTCCTGACCACCGAACCCGCCAACACCCAATACGTCTACTGCCAGGCCTCCGATCTCCTGAGCCTCGGCGAAACCCACACCGCCCTCGGCCAGGCGCGGCAGGCCCGCGACGCCTGGACCACCGCCGCCGAGTCGACGGCACCTTTCGTCACCGACCTCGAAACCGCCGACGAGTTCGTGGTCGAGGCCCATGCCACGGCCCTGCTCCACCTCGGCCGCACCGAAGAGGCGAGGCCCCTGGTGGATCACCTGCGACGGGCCGGCTGGATCGCCGACCACGACGACGACCCCTTCCGCCTGCTCTGCCAGGAGCACGGACTGCTGGATTAGCTCCGGGTCAGCTCTCAAACGCCTGCAGGATCTGGTCGGGCTCGAGGCTCTCTTCGCGAAAAGGGTCGAGCACGGTGACTCCAGCGTAGCTCTGGCCATGCGGAAGGTCTTCGGTCAAGAGCACACGACAGCGGAGACGCCCCGCGGCCGCGACGATCAGAGCATCCCACCAGGAGAGCGAGTACCGGTCGTGCAGTTGCCAGGCACGCTCACAGACCTCGAGATCAACGGATACGGTCCGCCAGCAACTCAGGTCCCGAACGAGCTGACGAGCTTCTTCAGCCTCTGTTGTTGCCTGCCTCTACTGGCGGCGCCCATCCAGGCGCTTCCCGACGCCGACCTCGCCAGCTGCCCCTGAGCTTCGGGCTTCGAAAGAGCGGCGGGCGGGAAAACTTCTTGGCGGGTTTTCCGCCCGTTCGCGTGTTTCCTTGGTGAGGGCGGCCGGCCCCCACGACAAACCTCGCCGGCCCTCCTACCTACGAGACGTCCACCGATCCCGAGTCGGTCTCCCCCGGGAGATCTTCGGGAGATCTCTACCCAAAGGAAACACCATGGATCTTGTTTTTCTCGTGCTCCGCAACTTCGGGCGCCGGCTCCTGCCGGTGCTCTTCGCTGCGCCCTTTCTCGCTGCCCCCAGCGTGGCGCAACCTTTCACCACCATTACCGACGACCTCGTGACCTGGACGGAGACCACCGTCGACAACCTGCCCGACGAGGGCTCGGACGCCTTCGTGCCGGCCGATCCGAGCTCGCTCGACTACGGCGATTTCCAGATCGCCGTGGCGCACTTCCTGGCCGAGGATCTGGCCGCCGCCGACCTCGCCGCCGCCGCGGTGGACTACGAGGTGGTGGTGTTCGAAGACACCGGCAACGGCAACGGCAACGAGGCGTTGTGGGGTCTGTTTCCCACCCAAACCAACACCGAGCACCGCGGCTTCTACTTCCTGCGGCCCAGGGCCCAGGTGGCCCGCAACCTGGTGCTCGAAGCGCCCCATCCGCGCAACGATCTCGACACCGCCCTGCTCGCCAGCGATGCCTTTCGGCAGAGCGGCGCCCGCGCCTTCTTCTTCGCCGGTACCCACCGTTGCGCCAACCTCGCCGAGGCCAGCGCCTGCGATGGCAACACCACCACCTGCAGCGAGACCTCGCAGCCCTTCCGGATCTCCGACATGGCGCACACCCGCCAGGGATTCTTCCACGCCTTCCACGAGCTGGTCTCGGTGGAAGAGGTGGATACGGTGACGATCCAGATCCACGGCTTCAGCTCCGACTCCACGGACCCCGAGTTCTCCATCAGCGACGGCTCCCACGACGACGTGGCCAACAACCTGTACCTGCCCAACGCCTTTACCGACGATCTCTTCACCCGCCTGCAGGCGACCACCGCTCCGGGGGCTCCGGCCAAGGACGGCAACAGCTGCAACCGCACCGGCGACATCGACCTGAAGTGCGGCACGGTGAACACCCAGGGGCGTTTCGTCAACGGCTCTCCCGAGCCCTGTGAAACCTCCGCGGCCTCGGCCAACGGCCACTTCCTGCACGTGGAGCTGAGCCGGGAGCTGCGGCAGACCGGCGGCATCTACGAGCCCCAGCTGGTGATCGATACGATCAACGCGGTGGTGCCCCAACGCGGCGGCTCGATCGAGGGCCGGGTCTGGGCCGACCTCGACGGCGGCGGCCAGCAGGACCCGCAGGAAGGGAACGTGGCGGCTGCCCAGGTCGAGCTCTACCGGGCCGGCGTGTTGACCGCCACCACCCACACCGACGGATTCGGCCTCTACCGCTTCGACCGGCTCGATGCCGACGACTACCAGGTGCGGGTGCTGCTGCCGGCGGGGTATGCCTACAGCCCGATGGACGCCACATCCGATGATCTCGACAGCGACGTGGATCCGCTCGACAGCGGGCGCACGGCCACCCTCGGGGTGGTGGCCAACCAGGCCCTGACCCATGTCGACGCCGGCCTCGTTCCCAGCGCGACCGGCAGCCTCGGCGACCGGATCTGGGAGGACACCAGCGGCGAGGGCCTGCAGTCCGGCGGGGAGCCGGGGATCGACGGCATCCTGGTGGAGCTGGTCAATGCCGGAGACGTGGTGATCGACTCGACCACCACCGCCGGTGGCGGCCTGTACTCTTTCACCGGCGTGGTGCCCGGCAGCTACAGTCTGCGCCTCGACGCTCCCGGCTGGGCGCCGACCCTGCCCGGTGTCGATCCCACCACCGGAAGCGACCTCCTCGACGAGTTTCCTCTCGGGACCGCTCCCTTCCCCCTCGCCGCGGGCCAGAGCCGCACCGACATCGACGGGGGTCTCACCTCCGCCTGTGTCGATGTAGTGGTCGTGGCCGAGGGCTCCAACTGGAAGACCCTGGGCGGCGGCACCTGGAACAACCACTGGATGGATTCGGGCTTCGCCGACGGCGATTGGGACACGGTGCAGACCCCGGCCGGGTTCCCGGCCTCCAAGGTCAACCGCACCCTCACCAACACCGGCGCCACCACCTACTACTTCCGCCACACCTTCGAGGTCGCCGACCCGACCCTGTATGGCCCCCTGACCCTCGAGATCGACCGCGACGATGCCGCGGTGGTGTACCTCAACGGCATCGAGGTGCTGCGCAGCAACCTGCCCGCAGGCGCCATTGCACCTTCGACCCCGGCGAACGGAGATTCCCGAGCCGTGGACTCGATGGGCCTCGCGGCCGCCGACCTGCTCAGCGGCACGAACGTGCTGGCGGTGGAGATCCACCAGGACCACGACGGCGGCGTGCCCGATAGCGACGTCGTCTTCGAGCTCCTGCTCCGCAGCCAGATCTGCAAGCCCTGCCTGACCAAGCTCGACGAGTTCGAGCTCGAGATCGGTGCCTACATCGACGAGGAAGACGCGACCAAGAACAAAGGCGGCCGCGACGACCTGCAGATGGATTTCAACGCCAGCGACTTCTTCATCGAGAGCTCGCTGATGTTCTTCGACGTGGCGTCGAAGATCCCGGCCGATGCGGAGGTGCTGCACGCCGAGATCGTGGTCGAGGTGGAAAACGACACCAGCGACTTCTTCCCCTTCTACGCCCTGCGGCGGCATTGGGTGGAAGACGAGGTCACCTGGACCCGTGCCGCTTCCGGTGACAACTGGCAGGTGCTCGGAGCCGAAGGCGGCAACGACCGCTCCACCACCGCGCTCGGTCGCGCGTCGATCAGCGACACCGGCCCGGGCCGGATCACCTTCAACCAGGCGGGACGCCAAGAGATCGAAGCGTGGCTCACGACCCCGGCCGACAACCACGGCGTCCTCTTCGTGCCCCACGCCTCCCAGACCAACGGCCTCGACCTCGAGTCCGACGACGGCAATCACCCGCCGGTGCTGCGCGTGCTCTACCGCACCAACGCCTGCGGCGGCTGATCTCCGGCCGACCGGAATCCAACCCCGCCCGGTGCTACGTCTGGCGCCGGGCGGTTTCTCGTTCCCGCAGGCTCGGATCGAGGTTCGACGACGAACCTCGCGGGCCCGGGCCACCCGACTCCATCTCTGCGGCGTCGGCCGAAGCGAGCGCCGTTTCCGATGCCATACAATCGAGAGCGCGATGTTCCGAGGCAAGAGTTGACGACTCCCACCAATCCCAGCGAAGAGCTGGCAGGCACCCCCGCCGAGATCGCCCTTCCCCGGCTGCTCGACGAGCATGGCGGCCGGCTCTACCGATTGAGCCTCAAGCTCTGCGGCCACGAGCAGGACGCCGAAGATCTGGTGCAGGAGATTTTCCTGATCGCCTGGCGCAAGTGGCACCAGTTCCACGGGGAATCCAGCCCCACGACCTGGCTCTACACCATCGCCGCCCGAGCCTGTGCCCGGCGACGGCGGCGGCGTTCCGGTGAGCCCGCCCACCTCGAGCCTCTGGCAGAGCTTCTGCCGCGAGACGAGGCCCAGGTTCCGGACCTGACGGTGATGGAGAGCCCTCTCGACGAGCAGTTGCGGCGCGAGACCCGGGAGGTCGTGGAGCAGGCCATCGCCGGGCTGCCGGAACGTTTCCGCATGCCCCTCGTCCTCAAAGAGATCGTCGAGCTGCCGATCGCCGACATCGCCGACATCCTCGGGCTCGAGATCGGCACCGTCAAGAGCCGGGTCCACCGCGGGCGTTTGAAGCTACGCAAGGCCCTCGCCACGGTGCTCCCTCGGCGCGACGCACCCCCTCCGGACCCTTCTCGCCAGATGTGTCTCGACCTGCTCAAGGCCAAGCAGGAAAGCCTCGACCGCGGCGTGCCGTTTCGCGTGCCGGCCACGGACCTCTGCCAGCGCTGCCAGGCGATGTTCGCCACCCTCGACCTCGCCCACGATACCTGCCAGCAGCTAGGGCACGGCGAGATCCCCGCACATCTCCGCCGCCTGCTCGAGTCGAGCTTCGCCGAGCCGCCTCCCCCCTCTGCCTGAGAAGTTTTCTCGATCCTTCGGGAACCTGGATCCTCTCACGTGTCTCTCACAGGATAGAGGGCCGGGACCAAGGCTCTCTGAAGGGAAGATCCGGATTCCGCCGCCGCGGATCCTTGCCTGGAGGAAACCATGCTTCTACGCCAGATCTCAGATCCCGAGCTTGCCCAATATGCCTATCTGATCGGCTGCCAGCGCACCGGCGAGGCTCTTCTCATCGACCCCGAGCGGGATGTCGACCGCTATCTGGAGCTCGCCGAGGCAGAAGGCCTGCGCATCACCGCGGTGGCCGAAACCCACATCCACGCCGACTTCCTCTCCGGCTCCCGGGAGCTGGCCGAGTCTCACGGCGTGAAGCTCTACCTCTCCGACGAAGGACCGGCCGAGTGGAAATACGAGTGGGCGAAGGGCGGCGACTACGACCTCCGGCTACTGCACGACGGCGACACCTTCGCCATCGGTGGTATCGAGCTGCAGGCCGTGCACACCCCGGGGCATACCCCCGAGCACCTGAGCTTCCTGGTGACCGATCGCGGCGGTGGCGCCACCGAGCCGATGGGCATCGCCACCGGTGACTTCGTCTTCGTCGGCGACCTGGGTCGTCCCGACCTGCTCGAATCCGCCGCCGGCATCGCCGGGCAGATGGAGCCGTCGGCACGCCGCCTCTACCACAGCGTCGCCCACTTCCTGGACCTCGCCGACCACCTGCAGGTCTGGCCCGCCCACGGTGCCGGCTCCGCCTGCGGCAAGGCGTTGGGGGCGGTTCCTTCCTCGACCGTGGGCTACGAGCGACGCACCAATGCCGCGATCGACTCGACCCGGGAAGGCGAAGATTTCTTCGTCCGCTCGATCCTCGCCGGCCAGCCCGAGCCTCCGGCCTATTTCGCCGACATGAAACGCCTGAACAGGGTAGGGCCGCCGGTGCTCGGCGATCTGCCCCGGCCGCGGCGGCTGGACGCCGAGGAGCTGGACGCCTGGATCGAGTCGGGCCGGGGCACCCTGCTCGACGCGGCGAGCTCTCGCCGGGATTTCTTCGACCAACACCTCGAGGGAGCGCTCTTCACCCCCTTCGGCCGCAGCTTCTCCACCACCGTCGGCTCGCTGGTGTCGCTCGACGAGCCGATCGTCCTGGTGATCGAGGAAGAGCCGCTCGAAGCGGCGGTGCGCAGCCTGGTGCGGATCGGCTTCGATCACATCATCGGCTGGGTGCCGCCGGAGTCCCTGGAGAGCCCGACGCTCTCCCCCCGCATGCGCCGGACTCCGACGATCGACTTCGCCCACCTGGAGTCTCTGCGCCGGGCGGAGGATGTGGCGGTGCTCGACGTCCGTGGCGCGGCAGAGTTCGCCGCCGGGCACCTACCCGGTGCCACGAACATCGCCTACACCCGGCTTCCCCTGCGACGCGAAGAGCTGCCCGAAGGCAAGCCGCTGGCCGTCTACTGCCGGTCCGGTGCTCGGGCCGCCGTCGCCACGGCATGGCTCGAGAAGGAGGGGTACTCCGCAACCCTGGTCGCCGAAGGCTACACACCGCAAGCCTCCAGCGCACCGAATCCCTGACCCGACGACGGGCGAACCCGTTGCTCCTGTAGAGGAAAACCTCGTGATCGATCTCTTGTCTTCCCCCTGGCCCTGGTGGATCGCCGGTCCCGCCATCGGCCTCACCCTCACTCTCCTGCTCCTGATCGGCAACCGGGCCTTCGGGGTTTCGTCGAGCCTGCGGCATGTCTGCGCCGCCGTCGCCCCGGGCCGCAGCTGGCTCCTGCGCTACGACTGGCGCCGGGCCGGGCTGTGGAACCTGGCAGTCGTCGTCGGCATAGCGGTGGGTGGCCTGCTGG
>CAZMEL010000160.1:0-17934 GCA_964565225.1 uncultured Thermoanaerobaculia bacterium
GCGCAGGACCGGGCGTACGAAGAGCCAGAAGGTGACCATGACCGAGGCGGGATTCCCGGGCAGGCCGAAGATCCAGCGACCGGAGCCTGCCGGGCCGCGAGCGGCGACGAGGGGTTTGCCCGGCTGGATCGCCACGCGGTCGAAGAGGGTCTTGCAGCCGAGGTCTCCGAGCACGTCCTCCACGAAGTCGTAGTCGCCCATCGAAACCCCGCCGCTGAGCAGGAGCACATCTCGCTCGAGGCCGGCGCGGATCATCGTCTCGAGGGTTCCGCGGTCGTCGGGGGCGATCCCCAGGTGCTCGAATTCGAGCCCCAGAGTGGCTCCCGCGGCGAGCAGGAAGGAGGAGTTGGAGTCGCGCAGCTCGCCGGGGCCGGGCTCTTGCTCCGGCGGTACGAGCTCGTTTCCGGTGGTGATCACCGCCACCCGTGGCCGGCGGACGGCGAGAACGGAGCCGTGGCCGTGGGCGGCGAGCAGCGAAATGGCTCCCGGGGTCAGCCGGCTGCCGGCTCGTAGCAAGGGCCTGCCGGCGCGGACCACCTCTCCGCAGCGGCGGATGTGGGCCCCTTTCACCGGGCTCTCCTCGAACACCACCTGTTCCCGGCCGCCATCGCTCCGCTCGACGGGGATCACCCGATCCGCCCCCGGCGGAACCACCGCGCCGGTCATGATCTTGGTGACCTCGCCCGGCGCGAGGGGACGCCCCGACGGGCTCCCGGCGGCGGAGACGGCGAGGACGGGAAGGGGCTCGCCCGGCGTGATCGGGCCGGCGAGGGCGTAACCGTCCATGGCCGAGACGTCGGCCGGTGGCAGGTCGACGGTGGAGCTCAGATCTTCGGCGAGGATTCGTCCCAGAGCCTCGCTGCGGGTGACCGGCTCGGCTTCGAGGGGAGAAAGTTGCTTCGAGATCTGTTGCCAGGCGTCTTCGGGTGTGAGCATCGAGCCTCCAAATGCTATACTTTGTGCTCCTGCAACCGGAGGAAGGTTTGGAGGGGAACCAAACTCGGAGATCTCCGGACCGACTCAATCGATTGCGCAGCATATCCGTTTCGAGCAAGCATCGGACCCATCATGGCAAGACAGCACCAGTTTCGGGAGTCGTTGGAGGAAACGGCGCTCCCCGAGATGTTCGCCAGTATCTACCGGCACAAGGTGCCCGGGCTCTTCGAGGTCTCCAATGGCGAGAACAGCAAGAGGATCGTGATCAGCGATGGCAACGTGATCCACGCCCGTTCCTCCGATCGCGGGGATCGCCTGGGGGCCCACCTCTACCGCCTGGGCAAGCTGAGCCGCAAGGATCTGGTGGAGACCATGCGGGAGCGGGAGTCCTCGGACAAGCGCCACGGCCAGCTCTTGATCGAGCACGGCATGTTGTCGCCCAGCGCCCTCTACGACGGGATCCAGAGCCAGATGCGGGCGATCGTCTGGAGCGTCTTCTCCTGGAAGAAAGGGGAGGTGACCTTCAAGATCGGCGAGTTCACCGAGCCCGACATGATCAAGATCCACCTGCCGGTTCGGCAGGTGATCGTCCAGGGCATCAAGAAAGCTCCCGATGCCAAGGCCCTGGTGGCCAAGCTGGGGCGGAAGACCACCGTGATGCGGCCGACCTACAGTACCGAGGATCTGATCGAGCTGGCGCTCGACAGCGACGAATACGCCCTGTTGCGGCTCGTCGACGGGGAGAAGAGCCTCTTCGACATCTGCACCATGGGGCCGTATTCCGTGTCCGAGAACGCCCGCCTCCTCTATGCCTACCGGGTCCTTCACCTGATCCAGGCGGGAGATGAGCACGGGCCGGGTAGCGGGGTCAAGATTCGCTTGAAGCCCGAAGGATCGACAGAAACCGCTCCCTGACGGAGCGTTGGACTTTCGCCCCTGCGGAGCCGGCGTGCGACGACGCGAGCTCGCAGAGCAGTGGGGAAGCGTGCCCGAGGCGAGGAGCCCGGGTACAGGAGAACCAGACCAATGCCGATTTACGAATACCGTTGCGATTCTTGTGACCGGAGCTTCGAAACCATGCAGCGGATCAGCGATCCGCCTCTGGAATCCTGCGACCAATGCGGCTCGCCCGTGCGCAAGCTCCTCTCGGCACCGGCCTTTCAGTTCAAGGGAAGTGGCTGGTATGTGACCGACTATGCCGGCAAGGGCTCCAAGAAGGAGGGTTCTTCGGAGAAGGACTCCGGCAAGGGGGAGACGTCGGCTGCCAAGGGGGAGAGCAAGCCCGAGTCGAGCTCGAGCAGCAAGGATTCGGGCAAGAAGGCCTCGGGCGGCGAATCGAAGAGCAGCAGCTCTTCGTCCTCTGCCTGAGCCGGTCCCTCACCAAGGGCCCTTGAGGCCCAGCTTCTTGGCGTAGTAGCGGAAGGAACGGAAGGTCATGTGGAGCAGGTCCGCGGCCTGGGTCTGTACACCGTCGGTACGTTCCAGGGCCTGCTGCATCAGCTGACTGCGGATCTCGTCGAGGTAGGCCTCCAGGTCGATTCCCTCCGGCGGTAGCTCGATCACCGGCTCCGCCGGCCCCGACTGGCTGCGCACCTGCATGGGCAGATCGCGACTGGTGATGTCTTCACCGGCTGCCAGGGCCAGCATCCGCTCGATGGTGTTCTCGAGCTCTCGCACATTGCCCGGCCACTCGTAGGCTTCCAGGAGCTGCAGGGCTTCCATGGAAATGCGTTTGGTGGAGATCTCCATCTCGCGGCTGTATTTCTTGATGAAGTAATCGACCAGGAGAGAGATGTCTTCCCGGCGCTGGCGCAGGGGAGGCAGGCGGATCGGGATGACGTTGATCCGATAGAAGAGATCCTCGCGAAACGAGCCCTCTTTCACCGCCTCGTCCAGCTCGCGATTGGAGGCGGCGATGATCCGTACGTCGATACTTTCTTCACGGTTGCCACCGACCCGGCGAATCGTGCGCTCCTGCAGGGCGCGGAGGAGCTTTACCTGCATCGGCAAGGTCATCTCACCGATCTCGTCGAGAAAGAGCGTGCCTCGATGGGCTTCCTGGAAAAGTCCTTTCTTGTCGCGAACCGCGCCGGTAAATGCCCCTCTTTCGTGACCGAACAGCTCGCTCTCCAAAAGGTTTTCGGGCAGGGCGCCACAGTTGATCGAAAGGAAGCGGTGGTCCTTTCGGGTGCCGGAAAAATGTACGGCCCGTGCAATGAGCTCCTTGCCGGTGCCGCTCTCTCCCTGGATCAAAACGGTGGAGGCGGTCTTGGCGACTTTTTCGATCAGGTTGAAGATCTCTTGCATCTTCGGGCTCTTGCCGACGATGTTCGAGAACTTGTATTTGTCTTCCAGCTGGCGTTTCAGATAAACGTTTTCGGATTCGAGACCCGTTTTTTCGAGGGCGCTGGCAGCCTGGATCTTCAGCTCGTCGAGATTGAACGGTTTGGAAATGTAGTTGTAGGCGCCGAGCTTCATGGCCTCGACCGCCGAACGGCTCGAGGTGTAGGCGGTCATCATGATCACCGCGGTGGAAGGGGTTGTTCGTTTGATCGATTTGAGGAGCTCGAGCCCGTTGCCGTCGGGCATGAGGATGTCGCAGAGAACCAGATCGAAAGATGTCGAGGAGAGCTCGCTCCTGGCTTGCTCGACGGAGCTGGCGGTACGTACCTCGTATCCCTGCTCACGAAAGAACAACGAGAGCATCTCGGTCATGCTGGTTTCGTCGTCCACGACGAGGACTTCATAGGTCATAGAACGGCTCCTCGGAACGGACCGGCGGTTGTAGCGGCAGGTCGACGGTGATCGTGGTGCCCTGATCGACCCGACTATCGACCCGAATCTCGCCGCCGTGCTCTTCGACGATGCGGTAGACGATGGCCATTCCCAGACCGAGCCCGCTGTCGAAGAAAGACTTGAAGGGCTGGAACAGCCGGGCCTTCTCTTCCTCGGTCATTCCGTGGCCGGTGTCGCTGAAATGCAGGTGATACCGCTCTTCGTGGAGCTCGCCGACGACGGTGAGCCGCCCTCCCTCCGGCATCGACTGCAGCGCGTTCCGGGCCAGGTTCCAGAAGATCTGGCGGATCTGGTCGAGATCGGCCTGGATCCAGGCGGTGTCGGGCTCGAGCCGCGACTCGATCTCGTGGGACGCCAGCACGTCCTCGCTGTTGCGCAGGAGCTGAATGCTCTCTCTCAGGACCGCGGCGATGTCGAAGGCGCTGGGGCGCCCCTCGCTGGGTTTGGCGAATTGCAGGAAGGCCTTCACGGTGCGGTCGAGCCGGCGGCTCTCCTTGAGAGTGATCTCGAGCAGGGTGCGTTGGGCCGGGTCGACGGCCGACGAGCGGGAGAGCATCTCCACGGACCCGGAGATCGCCGCCAGAGGGTTGCCCACCTCGTGTGCCAGGCCCGCGGCCATCTGGCCGATGGCCGCCATCCGGTCCTGCATGCGGACCTGGTCCTGGAGCCGGTGCCACTCGGTGAGATCCTGGAAGATCAAGATGTGGCCGTGGCGATTCCCCTGATTGTCCCGGAGCTGGGTGAGGGTGAATCCGAGGTCGATCTCCCGGCCGTCCTGGCGTGCGCACTTGAGCTCCGAGCGCAGGGAGGTCTCTTCGGAGCGCTTGACCTGCCGCGCCCATTCCTCGGGAGAAAAGATGCCCGTCTCGCAGATGTGCTGGCCCTGCAGCGCTTCCTGGGAGTGCCCGAGAATGCTCGCTCCGCTCTCGTTGAGCCCCACCAGAATGCCCTCGAGGTCGGTGATGGCGAGGCCGCTCGACATCGACTGGATGACATCGCCATAGAGCCCCTGGAGGTAGCTGAGATCGAGATGGGTCTTCTTCAGACGCGCCTGGGCCCTCTGCTCCTCCCGCACGAGGTACGAGGTCATGATCGCGATGGCATAGAACCCCACGAGATGCATGATGAGGTTGTAGGTCAGGCGAAAGGCGTCGACGAAGGCGGTGGGCAGTGGCGGAACCGGTGACCGGGGAGGCAAGATCGAGCCGAGCCAGCCGAGGGCGGTGGAGGCGTAGAGCACGTAGGCGATGCCAGCGATCGACAAGACCCCGTTGCGCGGCAGCAGCAGGGCGGCGATGGTGATCACCAGCATGTAGAAGGCGGAGAAGGGCTCCCCCGACTCGAGGCGATGGATCAGCAGGGTGACGAAGACCAGGTCGCCGATCAGCTGGATATAGGCCTGGATCTTGGGCCGACTCTCGAGGAGCTTGAAGAGCGCGAGGTAGACGAGGAGCTGGAGCGAGCTGAATCCTACCGTCAGCTTGAGCACCGGATCGCCGAAGCGATCGGGATTGAGCAGCACGTAGGGAACGATGACGCTCAGGA
This sequence comes from uncultured Thermoanaerobaculia bacterium, assembly GCA_964565225.1. Lineage (GTDB taxonomy): Bacteria > Acidobacteriota > Thermoanaerobaculia > Multivoradales > J023 > CAZMEL01. The sequence continues at coordinate 5,278 of CAZMEL010000160.1, forward strand.
TGACCAGCACCCGGACGCTGATCAGGCGCAGCAGCTTGCGGTTGAGATCCAGCATTTGTCCCGAGAAACGAGAATCCATCAAAAAGGGGCGCCCGGCTACCCGCGCGCCCCTCCAGGCTCTGTCGAGGTCCGACTCGGCCGGTTATCCGATCTTCGAGAACATGGCGAACATCGGCAAGTACATGGCGACCACGATGATACCGATGATCACACCGAGAATCACGATCATCAGCGGCTCGATCAGCTTCATCAGGCCGTTGACCGCGGTGTCGACCTCGTCTTCGTAGAAGTCGGCGATCTTCGACAACATCTGGTCGAGGGCACCGGTCTGCTCACCGACGGAGATCATCTGGCACACCATGATGGGGAACACCTTGGTGTCCTGCAGCGGCTGGCTGATGGTCTTGCCTTCCTCGACGCTCTTGCGTACCTCCTGCACGGCGTCCTCGATCACCGTGTTGCCGGAGGTTCTGGCGGTGATGTCGAGCCCGTCGAGAATCGGCACGCCGGAAGCGGTGAGGGTCGCCAGGGTGCGGCAGAAACGGGCCACGGCGATCTTGCGCAAGAGCATGCCGATGATCGGGATCATCAGGATGGCGCGGTCGATGACGCGGGCGCCGCGATAGGTCTTGTGCCACTCGCGAAGGGCGATGAAGGTGAAGAACAGAGCACCGATGATCCAGAGGGCATACTGCGACACGAAGTCGCTGGCCATTACCACCACCCGGGTCAGGTAGGGCAGCTGAGCACCCATGCCGGCGAACATCTGGGCGAAGACGGGAATCACCTTCCAGAGAATGATGAAGAGGACGCCCTGGGCGATGAGCAGCACCGCGACGGGGTACATCAAGGCGCTCTGGACCTGATTCTTCAGCTTCACCGCTTTTTCGATGTAGGTGGAGAGGCGCTGGAGGATGATGTCGAGGATACCGCCGGCCTCACCGGCGGCGATCATGTTGACGTAGAGATTGTCGAAGGCGTTGGGGTGGCGTTTCATGGCCTCGGCCAGGGAGCTGCCGCTCTCGACATCGGTACGGACCGAGTCGATGATCGCCTTGAAGATCTTGTCCTCTTCCTGGGCGCCGAGGATCTCGAGGCATTGCACGAGGGGTAGGCCGGCATCGAGCATCACCGAGAACTGGCGGGTGAAGATCGACAGCTTGACCGATTTGACTCTGCCACCCAGCTTCGGCAAGAGCGGGATTCGCTGTTCCTTGGGCTGGAGCGAGGTCACCTGGATCTGTTGCCGGCGCAAGATGGCGGCGGCGGCGTCTTTGGTGTCGGCCGTGAGGACACCCGCCTCGACCTTTCCGTTGCGTCGGCCCTTCCAAGTAAAGCTCGGCATCGATTACCTCCTGGCCGGCGGGCCGGCCTGGACATTCGGGTTCAGCGCGGCCGGCCCGCGGGAGATCAGCTCCTGGAGCTCGTCGGGGTTGGACGATCTGGCCAGGGCGACTTGTAGGGTGATCAGGCGTTTGAAGTAGAGGGCGGCCAGGCCCTGGTTGAAGGTCTGCATACCGTATTTGGCCTGACCGGTCTGCATCATGCCGTAGATCTGGTGCACCTTGTCTTCGCGGATCAGGTTGCGGATACCGGCATTGGGAATCAGGATCTCCATCACCAGGGCCCGGCCCTTGCCGTTGGACTTCGGCAGCAGGGCCTGGCAGATGATGCCCTCGAGCACCAGCGAGAGCTGGGCACGGACCTGGGACTGCTGGTGAGCGGGAAAGACATCGATGATGCGGTTGATGGTCTGTGCCGCGGAGTTGGTGTGCAAGGTCCCGAAGGTGAGGTGGCCGGTCTCGGCGATCCGAAGGGCCGACTCCACGGTTTCGAGGTCTCGCATCTCGCCGATGAGCACCACGTCGGGATCCTGCCGCAGGGCGGCGCGAAGGGCGGCCGGAAAGGTGTGGGTGTCGGCGTGCAGCTCGCGCTGGTTCACCAGGCAGTTCTGGTGGTGGTGGAGGTACTCCACCGGATCTTCGATGGTCAGGATGTGCTCGTGGCGCTCTCGGTTGATCTTGTCGATGATCGCGGCCAGGGTCGTGGACTTGCCCGAGCCGGTGGGGCCGGTGACCAGCACCAGGCCGCGAGGCTTCTCGGCGATCTTCTCGATCACCGCCGGCAGACCGAGCTCGCGAAACGTCTTGATCTCGTAGGGAATCGTCCGGAACACGGCGGAGACCGCACCGCGCTGGTGGAAGACATTGGCTCGGAACCGAGAGAGGCCCTTGATGCCGAACGAGAAGTCGAGCTCGAGATCTTCTTCGAGTCGGTGTTTCTGGATGTCGGTGAGGATCGAGTAGGAGATCTGCTTGGTGTCGGTGGGCGTCAGCGGCGGGATGTTCAGGGGTTTGAGCTTGCCGTCGACCCGGATCTGCGGCGGGGAGTTGGTCGTGATGTGAAGGTCCGAGCCTCCTTGCTCGACCATGCTCTTGAGCAACGCGTTGAGAGTTGGCGGCACTATTCTCGATTCCCCATGAAGCGCGACCCGCCGAGGGGGCCGTGCAGAGTTGAGTCCGTGGTCGGGTCGCGATCGGAGATGCGAGCCCCGGCCGTTTTTCGCCTCGACACCCTTCGGCTCGAAGTCGTCGAGGTCTTCGAGTGGCCTGGAGCAGAAGCGATCCTGAAGCTGCTTTATGCATTGTACCGGATATGTCGGCGGGGTGGAAAGAGGAGCCCTCGCCGGAGGACGTACGGCGCCCCCGGAGTCCCGGTGAAGTGCGGTATCGTTGGCGAGATGAGCGACGCCAGCATTCACGAAGAAGAACTGGTCGGCAAAGTCTACGATTCGCAGCTGATGGCGCGTCTGTTGGGCTTCGTGCGTCCGTACTGGCGCCAGGCGACGGTGGCCGTGTGCCTGATCGTCTTCTCGGCCTGGCTGCAGCTGCTCGCACCGTTGACCAATGCGGTGGCGATCGACCTCTTCGTGATCGGTCCCCAGGAAGAAGGGGCGGCCAAGGCCGAGGTCAGCCGGTGGATCGAGAGCCAGGCCCTGGCGCGGGGATGGGATCCCGACCCGGTCGAGGGCATGCTGGTTGCGGCAGGGGTGTATGCGGTGATCCTACTGCTCACCTTCTTCGTGCTCTTCTGCCAGTCCTACACCATGGAGATGATGGGCCAGCGGATCATGTTCGATCTCCGCCGCGACGTCTTCTCTCACCTGCAGCGCCTGCCGGTGGCGTATTTCGACCGCAATCCCATCGGGCGGCTGGTGACCCGGGCCACCACCGACGTGGCCGCTCTCAACGAGCTGTTCACCGCCGGCCTGGTGTCGGTCTTCGGCGACGTCTTCATGCTGGTGGGGATCGTCTCGGTAATGTTCTGGCTCGACTGGCGTCTGGCCCTGCTCAGCTTCGCCATCATCCCCTTGCTCTTCGCCCTCACGACCTGGTTCAAGATCGGTGCCCGCAAGAGCTACCGCGAGGTGCGGGTGTTGATCGCGCGGATCAACGCCTTCCTGCAGGAGCACATCTCCGGGATGTCGGTCGTGCAGCTCTTCGGTCGAGAAGCGCGGGCGATGCAGGAGTTCGCCAAGGTCAACGCCGATCATCGGGATGCCAACGAGCGCTCGATCTTCTACTACGCCGTCTACTACCCGATGGTGGAGATCATCACCTCCCTCGGCCTGGCGTTGATCGTCTGGTACGGGGGCGGCCAGATCTTGAAGGGAACACTCTCCTTCGGCGCCCTGGTGGCGTTTCTGCAGTATGCGCAGCGCTTCTATCGCCCGCTGGCCGACCTCTCGGAGAAGTACAACATCCTGCAAGCGGCGATGGCCAGCTCCGAGCGGATCTTCGAGCTGCTCGACACCGAGGTGGAGATCACCTCTCCCCCCGATGCCCATCGCTCGACCACGGCCCGTGGCTCCCTGGAGTTCGATCATGTCGTCTTCGAGTACAAGCCGGGGGAACCGGTGTTGAACGACGTCTCCTTCCAGGTGGAAGCGGGGGAGATGGTGGCCGTGGTCGGCCACACCGGGGCGGGGAAGAGCACCCTCGCGAATCTTCTGCTGCGCTTCTACGACGTGAAGTCCGGAGCCGTGCGGATCGATGGGATCGACGTTCGGCAGTGGCACCTGGAGGATCTGCGAAGCCAGATTGCGATGGTGCTCCAGGACGTCTTCCTGTTTTCCGGCGACGTGGCCGAGAACATTCATCTCGGCGATCGCGAGATCGACTCGGAACGACTGCGCTGGGCGGCGGCGGAGGTCCATGCTCTCGACTTCATCGAGCGGTTGCCGGACGGGTTCGAGACCGCGGTACGGGAACGGGGAGCGGGTCTGTCCGTCGGGCAGAAGCAGCTCATCGCCTTCGCTCGAGCGCTGGCCTTCGATCCACGGATCCTGATCCTCGACGAGGCCACCGCGTCGGTGGACACGGAGACCGAACAGCTGATCCAGAAGGCCCTCGAGCGCTTGCTGGTCGGACGCACCAGCGTGGTGATCGCCCACCGCCTGTCGACCATCCAGAAGGCCGACCGGATCCTGGTGATGCACAAGGGGTGTTTGCGGGAGCAGGGAACCCACAAGGAGCTGCTGGCCGCGCGCGGCATCTACCACAAGCTCGTCGAGCTCCAGTATCGCGACCAGGACTCGGTGCTGGTCGGCTGACGCATTGAATCCACTCACCGGACCGGGTCGTATAGGATCCACGAGGGTACACGGGCCGCGGGAGCACGGGCCCGGCCCCGAGCACCGCATTTCTTGTCGGTTCTTTTGTTTGGTCGATTTACTTGATCTCTGCGAAAATGATGGCCTTGTTGGTTCACATGGATTGCAAAGAAGCTGTTGAGAGCACATGGTAAGTGGTTGAAATTTCTCGGGCTCTTGCATCCTGAAGACGAAGTGAGCTAGCATTCATTTATCGGCGTAATCATTCGGTTGCCTCTCTTCGGTGCCGACAAGTACTTCCCGGTACTTCCGATTCTCCGCTCGGGTCTGACGCATCTTCGGGTTTCATTCCTGGCTTGGTCTCGCGTTCAGTTCCCTTCTCGAGCGCTTTGAATTTCAACGCTCTTTTGGTGGTCTTTTCCGCTCACCTACGAGGGTAAGCCCTTCGATCGAATCGACTTGTCGAGCTCTTGGTGATCGAGGGATTCGCGACTCGGCACTCGCGCCGAAACGGCGGGATCGTTCGCCCGGTCGCGTCGCTCAGCAGGAAGCCACACACCTGCTGAACTGCAATATGACGTTTCGAATAACGTTGGTGTTCTTTTTTTCTTTGACGTTTGGTCGACTGGTTTTTTCGAGGCAGATTCCCAATGGGGTATGACACCATGGATTCAATCAAGACTTGTTTCGTGCAGAGTGAAATCTGCGATGGCGCGGTGCCGCGGTACCGGTGCCACATTTGCAGTCACCCCGTGTGTCGCCGCTGCAGCTCGCGCAGGATCTGGAATGGGGCCAGGAGGGTGCTGTGCAACAACTGCCAGGTCGAGATCGACGGCGACGACCGTCGCGTCCAGGCGCGAATCGCTCGTGTGAAAGATGGCTTCAACGGCCAGGCCCTGAGCCTGGAAGGCAAGGTTTTCGGCAAGCTCCGGGTCGAGAAACCCAGCGGCACGACCGCCGCCGGCGATCGCCTATGGTCGGTCGCCTGTGCCTGTGGAAAGGAATTCAACGTTCGCGCCACCCTGCTCTACAAGGGCAAGAAGACCAGCTGCGGCTGCGATTCGGACGGGCAGGTACGCCACGGCAAGCGCGGAGAGCGCATCTACCACATCTGGCAGTGGTTGAAGCGGAGCGGACAGCTGGCGGACGAGTGGTCGAAATTCGATCGGTTCTACGAAGCGGTGGGAGATCCGCCGGGTGAAGACCTGACCATCGCTCCCCTGGTCAAAGGGGAAAAAGTGGGACCGCAGGGATTCTACTGGGTCTCTTCGCGCCGCCGCTACCGCCGCCGCCGCAACCAGAAAGGGCGCCAGGTCTCGATGCCGGCCACGGCGGAAGAGTCGAGCTGGACATCGGCCTCTACTCCCTCCTGAACAACACCGGGGACGACCCGGGCAGAGGAGCTGCTGCTCCCCTCCTGGGTCGCCTCGCCACACGGCTTGATATACTAGGGGCATGTGGAGCTCCGTCCCCGCTCTCTCTTCGAAAAGCAGCTCTCGCTCGGTCGGAAGGATTTCCGGAGACGAGAGCTGTCTCGCCGGAGGCCAGAGTAGCGCCCACGACCTGCCGCACAAGGCAGCCGACCGCCTGCGTCTCTTTTGCCTCAACATGGCCCATGGCCGCCGGGAGGCGGCCAATCGTCCCTTCGTCCGGCGGCACACCGCACACCAGACCCTTCGCGATATCGCCACCACGGTTCGGCGGGTGACACCCGATGTCGTCGCCCTCCAGGAGGCCGACGGACCGTCGGTGTGGAGCGGCCGTTTCGATCACGTAGCGACCCTCGCCCGGCTGGCCGGGCTCGACGATCACTTTCGCGGCGACCACAACCCGTTCGGTTTTGGTGGATTCCATCTCGCCTCGGGCACTGCCCTGCTCTCGCGCGGAACCCTGGATCGGCCCGTCTCCCACCGTTTCGGTCTTTCTTGGCGCGACACGAAGGGGTATGTGGCCGCCACCATTCGGGTTCCCGAGTGGTCGGGGCCGGCGATCGACGTGGTCTCGGTGCACCTCGACTTCCTGGTGCCCTCGGTGCGGCGGCGGCAGATCTCCCTGATGGCGGAACGGCTCTCGGCCCGGCGCCGGCCGCTGGTCGTGCTCGGCGACCTCAACTGCTGCTGGCGTAGGGAGCCGCGGTCGATGCGGTTGCTGACCGAAACGCTGGGTCTGCGTTCGTATGCTCCGGAATCCGCCGCCCCGACCTTCCCCTCCTGGCGTCCCCGCCGCCGCCTCGACTGGATCCTGGCTTCCGATGAGCTCGAGTTCTGCTCCCACCACACTCTGCCGGTGAGCCTGTCGGATCACCTGGTCGTGGTCGCCGACCTGCGGCTTCGAGACCCGGCGACCCGGTAGACATGCGAAAATCGTTCGTGCTCCGGCGCCTGCTCGCGCGCCTGGCTTTGTGGGTCCTGCCGGTCGTGCTGGCCGTAGGAGCACTGCTCGGAATCGCTCGCCTGGAGCTCCGGAGTCGGGCCCTGGAAGCGGGCTCGCTGCTGGTGGTGGGCGCCGAGGAGCGGGCGCGAGAGGTGCTGGCGACGAGGTCCGGGGTCTTGCCCGAGGTGTTGCTGGCGCCAGCCCGAAGGGTGCCCGAGGCCCGGGCCGCGGAAGCTCTGCTCTCGCTGGTGGATGGTGAGTCGAGCCCGGATGCCGTGGCCCAAACCCTGGTGGCGGAGGAGCAGGCGTTCCCCGTGAGCCTGATGGCGCGTTCGGCCTTCGAACGTGGTGATTTCGACACTGCCGCTCGCCTGTCGCAGGTGGCCGAGTGCCTTCATCCTGCAGCCACGGAGCTGGTGGCGACGGCGGCGGCGGTGGAGACCGGGAGCCTGCGGGGAGCAGCCCCCGACCTCTCGGTGTTGCGTCTCGTGCCGGGGGAGCTGGCCCGGCGGCTGCAAACCCACTTTTCCCGGTCCGCCGGGATCCGCGGCACGGTGCTCCGCGATCGCCGAGGCGAGCTCCTCGGCTGGGTAGTCGACGGAGAGCTGGAAATGGCCGAGGGAGTGGCGCCGGAGATCGTTCCCCGAGCGGTGGTGCCCCTGGTGCAGCGGCACGATCAGCGCACGGCTCTGCGCCTCAGCCTCGACCTCGAGCTCAGCCGGCTCGCCCTGCGCGCCCTGGGGCGCTGGTACCGGGGCAGCATCGTGATGGTCGATCCTGCCTCGGGCGAGATCCTGGTGGCGGTGAGCGACCCGCGCACGTTTCGTGGCGGCGGCACGCCGGCTTTCGAGCAGCTGCGGGAACCGGCCTCGGTCGCCAAGCTGATCACCACCAGCGCTGCGCTGCGGGCGGGTCTCGACCCGGATCGGGAGATCGACGCCATGACCTGTCGTGGCCACGAGAGCTACGCCGGCCAGCGGCTCTACTGCCCGGTGATCCTCGGCCCCCTGCGGGGTCTCGACCACGCCCTGGCGACCAGCTGCAACGTGGCTTTCGCCAATCTCGGCGTCCGGGTGGGTCGCGAAAAGCTGTTGGAGGAGTTTCGGCGCTTCGGCTTCGATCAGCCGGGGGGCCCCTTCCGGCACGGGCGGATCGTGATCGATCCGCCGGACGACCGCAGCCTGGCGGATCTGTCGATCGGTCTCGAGAACACCGACATCACGCCGCTGCACGGTGCCCTGCTCGCCGCGGTGCTGGCCAACGACGGCCGCATACCCGCGCCGCGGCTGGTGACTCATCTCGACAGCCGCCTCGGATTCCATCCCACACCCTTTCCCGCCTCGCGCAGCCGCCGGGTGCTCCGCCCCGAGTGGGTGCCCGAGATCGTGGAGGCGATGGAAGCGGTGGCCCACCGAGGGACGGCCCGGCGCATGGCGCCGGCCGCGTTTCCGGTAGCGATGAAGACCGGAACGGCGAGTCATCCCCGCTACGGCTTTCATGTCAACTACGTGGGGTTCGGCCCGGTGCCCCAGAACCGGCTGGCCTTCTGTGTGCGGGTCACCGACCAGCCGACGTCGAAGAAGGTGCGTGGCGCCGCCCGCTCGGTGACCACTCGCCTGCTCTCCTACCTGGCGAGGGTTGCCGGCGAGCGAGGTTGGCGGGAGACGCCGGGGCTGGAGTCGGAGCCTTCTCGGGTCGCCCGCAAGGCCCCGGCCCGGCCGAGCCCGTCCGGCAGCCGGGTGGCGGTGGCTCCCTGAACGGGCCGATTCGCCAGGCCACGTTGGGAACATCGGTTCCCGAGAAATCCTGATGTCCGAGCACGAACCGTAGACTGTGTGAGCAGATGAGGTGTCCATCGGCCCTCAATGCCTTCTTCGAGAAAGCTTCGCGGCAGGGAACCCTGTAGGCGAGTTTCGAGGGCCGCGCGCAGGACATCAGGATTTCTCTCGCCGATCCGGCCTCAGCGGGGCGGCATGCGCAGGGCGCCGTCGAGCCGGATCACCTCGCCGTTGAGATAGGGGTTGGTGACGATCGTCTGCACCAGGCGGGCGAACTCGGCGGGGTCGCCGAGGCGTTTGGGGAACGGCACGTTGGCGGCGAGCGCCTGCTGCACGTTCTCGGGCAGACTCGCCAGCAGCGGGGTGTTGAAGATGCCGGGGGCGATGGTCATCACGCGTACACCGACCGAGGTGAGGTCGCGAGCCGCCGGCAGGGTCATGCCCACCACTCCGCCCTTCGAGGAGGCATAGGCCACCTGGCCGATCTGGCCGTCGTAGGCGGCGACCGACGCGGTGTTGACCACCACACCCCGCTCGCCGTCGGCGTTGGGCTCGTTGGCCGCCATGGCGGCTGCGGCCAGGCGGAGCACGTTGAAGGTGCCGATGAGGTTCACCTGGATCACCTTCTGGAAGAGGGCGAGATCGTGCGGGGTGCCGTCGCGCCCCAAGGTCTTCGCCGCGGGTCCGATGCCGGCACAGCTCACGGCAATCCGCAGGTCGCCCAGAGCCTGGGCCTCGGCGACGGCCCGTCCGACGGCCTCGGGATCGGAGACGTCGGTCTCGACGAAAGACACACCATCACCGAGCTCGGCGGCCACCGCCTCGCCTCGTTCGCGGTCGCGGTCGGCGAGCACCGCGCGGGCGCCGCTGCCCACCAGGGACCGTAGGGTCGCCTCGCCCAGGCCCGAAGCGCTACCGGTGACCAGGGCCACGCTGTTCTCGATCTGCATCGGATCAATCCTCCGTCGGAGTGGGTGGTTGGGTGGAGTAGTCGTAGAAGCCACGACCGGTCTTGCGGCCGAGATCCCCCCGCAGCACCCGGCGCTCCAAGGACGCCGGTGGGCGATCGGCGGGATCCTGGGTGCGGCGGAAATTCTCCTTGCGCGCCTCGTAGCCGATGTCGAGGCCACTGAAGTCACCGAGCATGAAGGGGCCCATGGGATGGTTCAGGCCCATCTGGCAGGCGAGGTCGATGTCTTCGAACGAAGCGACCCCGTTCTCCAGCAGGTAGTAGGCCTCGTTGGTGATCGCCCGCAGGATGCGGTTGACGAGGAATCCCGGGAGCTCCTTGTGCAGCAGCACCGGCTGTTTGCCCATTCGCCGGGCCACCTCGGCCGTCGCCGCCAGCGTCTCGGCGGAGGTCTTCTCACCTTTCACCACCTCTACCAGCTTCATCACCAGGGGAGGGTAGAAGAAGTGCATGTTCACCACTCGGTCGGGGCGCCCGGTGGCGACGGCGATCTCGGAGCTCCCGAGGTACGAGGAGTTGGTGGCGAGAATCGCGTGCTCCGGGCACAGGCGGTCGAGCTCGGCGAAAACCTCTTTCTTGACGTCGAGAATCTCCACCACTGCCTCGATCACGAAGTCGACCCCATCGCAGGCTCGCTCCAGGGAGTCGGTGGTCGAGAGCCGGTCGAAGGTCTGGTCGACCTCTTCCGCGCTCATCTTGCCCTTGGCGACCCGTCGATCGAGGTGTTTGCGGTTTCCGCTCACCGCCCGCTCCAGCTGCTCGGCGGAGATGTCGTGCAGGCGGACCCGGAAGCCGTGTAGGGCCGCCTGGATGGCGATCTGAGCGCCCATTTGCCCGGCGCCGGTGACACAGAGGGTCTGGATGGAATCGCTCACGTCTTCGATGTCCTTTCGGGTCGGGCTCGGGCGGCTGCTCGCGCCCGGTCGCGTTGGAAGCTCTTCAGGGGTGTCGGTAATCGGGAAACGAGAGATCTTTCTCGGAGATCTGCGAGATCTCCAGGGGCCAGCGGATGTCGAAGGCGGGGTCGTTCCAGCGCACCCCGCGAGCGAGGTCCGGGTAGTAGAACTCGGACATCTGGTAGAAGACCTCGCTCTGGTCTTCGAGGCTCTGGAAGCCGTGGGCGAGCCCCGCGGGAATGTACAGCGAATGGCGGTTCTCGGCGCTGAGCTTCACGCCGAGGTGCTTCTTGTAGGTCGGGGAGTCGGGCCGCAGGTCGAGAATCACGTCGAAGACCGAACCGGTGGTGCAGCGCACCAGCTTGATCTCCTCGTGGGGGGCGGCCTGGTAGTGCATGCCCCGCACCGTTCCCTTGTCGTGGTTCACCGAGATGTTGTTCTGCACCACCGTGGGGTCGAGCCCGCGATCCTCGAGCTCGCGCCGGCAGTAGGTGCGGGCGAAGAAGCCGCGACGGTCTTCGAGGCGCTCCGGCTCCAGGAGGAAGGCGCCGGGAATTTCCAGCGTATGGAAGATCATCGAATCTCTCTCACCTCCGGGATCGCCACCACGAAACGGCCGCCCCATCCGCGCACCTCCGCCATCTGCTCGACGATCTCCTGGCGCAGGTTCCACGGCAGGATCAACACCACGTCCGGGCGATCGGCCAGTAAATGTTGCGGGGCATGGATCGGGATCCGGGTGCCGGGCAGGAAGCTACCCTGTTTGTGGGGGCTGCGGTCGACGGTGTAATCGAGGAAGTCGGTGCGGATGCCGCAGTAGTTGAGCAGGGTGTTGCCCTTGGCCGGCGCTCCGTAGCCCGCGATCCGCCGGCCTGCGGCGCGTTCGCGCAGCAGGAACTCGAGCAGCCTGTGTTTGGTCTCCCGCACCCGTTCGCCGAAGGCGAGGTAGGGCTCGAGGGTGTCGATCCCGGCGGCCCGCTCGCGGGAGAGCAGGTCGCCGACCCGGGCGGAGGGTGGGCCCTCGGCGCCGGTGGGCTTCTCGCCCTCGGCGTGCCGGGCGTAGATCCGCAACGAGCCGCCGTGGGTCGGCAGCTCTTCCACGTCGAAGACCTCGAGGCCGTGGCGGGCCAACACCTGGCAGACGGTGAAGAACGAGAAGTACGAGAAATGTTCGTGGTAGATGGTGTCGAACTGGTTCTCTTCGATCAGCCGTAGCAGGTGCGGAAACTCGAGCGAGACGACTCCTCGCCGTGCGAGCAGGGTGGAGAGGCCGGCGACGAAGTCGTTCAGGTGAGGGGTGTGGGCGAGCACATTGTTGGCGATCAGGAGATCGGCGTGTTTCCCCTCGCCCGCCAGGCGCCGGGCCACTTCGGTGCCGAAGAATTCGGTGAGGGTGCGGATTCCGAGCTCCTCCGCCGCCCGGGCGACATTGCGCGCCGGCTCGATCCCGAGCACCGGAATCCCCACCTGGCGAAAGAAGCGCAGCAGGTAGCCGTCGTTGCTGGCCACTTCGACCACGTGGCTGGAGGCGTCGAGAGCGAAACGTTCCCGCGCGGTCTCCGCGAATCGTTCACAGTGGGCGAGCCAGCTGTCGGAGTAGGACGAGAAATAGGCGTAGTCGGTGAAGATCGCCTCGGGTGTCTCGACCGCCGGCAGCTGCACCAGGAAGCATCGTTCGCAGACCCGGGTATGCAGCGGATAGAAGGCCTCGGGACCTTCGAGCTGGTCGGCGCCGAGGTAGGAATTGGCCAGGGGAGAGGCCCCGAGATCGACGAAGGTCCGGGTCAGGGGGGCCTGGCAGAATCGGCAGCTGAGAGAAGTGGAAGACATCTTGAATCTCGAGCAGGGACATGGCGTGGCACGAGCGAGATTTCGCCACCACCACGGGCGGCGAATGCTAGCATGTGCGCCTCACCCCGGGGGTGCTGGAAGTCGATGTCGTGGCCGCGGTGCCGCGAGGCTCCACGAGCTGACCTGGAAAATGCACCAGGCTCCTGTTGCGAGACCGTATCTTCATGAATCTACAGC
>CAZMEL010000161.1:0-17931 GCA_964565225.1 uncultured Thermoanaerobaculia bacterium
CCTCTATGGACGACTCATCGACCAGAGTATCCACCGCCGGATGATCTGCCGTATCGACACCGGCCTCGAGCACATTCAAACCCGCGGCCATGTACATGGCGCCGGTATCGAGCTTCGGTAGCGCGAGAGCCCGAGAGATCTCTTCCGAGACGGTGCTCTTGCCGACACCGGAAGGCCCATCGATGGCGACGATCATCGCGGTCTCAGCCACGGCGTGGGCCCCCGCCGGGCCGCGGACGGCGCCCCTGGCCTCCGCCCTTGCCACTCCCCGGGCGCGAGGTCGTCCTTCCGCCCGCTCCTCCGGATCGCCCATCCCTGCCGCCGCGAGAGGGTCCACCTCTGGATGGTCCCTGGCGCGGCGAGCCGCCTCCGTCGGGTCTCCGTTTTCGTCCCGGGCCGCCGGCTCCGGCCGGGCGAGCCCGGCGGCCCGGGCCGCTGCCGCCCTCCGCCTTTGCCGCCGGCAGCTTCGGGGGCTGCCGGAGCCCGGCGATTTCCTGCTCGGTGAGCTCCCGCCAGGTCCCCAGCCGGAGCTTGGGGTCGCGCAGACCGCTGATCGCGACCCGCCGCAACCGGCGCACCGGATGGCCGATCCGGAAGAACATCTCGCGGATCTGGCGGGTCCGGCCCTCCTTGAGAATCACCTGCCACCAGCTGCTCTGCACCGCCTCTCGCATACCTCCGACGCCCTGGAGCCGGGAGATCTGCACCGGCGCGGTGCGTCGGCCCTCGAGCACGATCCCCGAGCGGAGCTTCTGGATCGCCGCGTCCTGCGGATGCCCCTTGACCTTCACTTCATAGGTCTTGAACGAGCCGTAGCGAGGATGGGTTAGGCGCAGGGCGAGGTCACCGTCGTCGGTGAGGATCAACAACCCCTCGGTCTCGAAGTCGAGGCGCCCCACCGGGAAGAGCCCTTTGCGCAAGCGTTCGGGCAGGAGATCGAGGACCGTCGGCCGCCCTTCGGGATCGTCCCGGGTCGAGACATAGCCGCCGGGTTTGTTGAGCAGGTAGTACGACCGGGGCGCCACCTTCTCGACCGCCACCCGGCGTCCGTCGACCTTGACCGCGTCGTACCCCGGGTCGATCTTGTCGCCGAGCTCGGCGACCCGGCCGTTGATCGTGATCCGCCCTTCGCGAATCATGTCTTCGATGCCTCGCCGCGAGCCGATCCCGGCCCGGGAGAGCACCTTCTGTAGTCGTTCTTCCTGTGGTCGTTCTGCGCTCACTTCGCCTCCTCGGCCGGAGCGTCGGCGGAAGACTTTTCGTCGTCTTCCACCTCGGCGGCCTCCCCGGGTCGTTCTTCGGCCTCTGGGGCTTCTTCCTCGGGCTCGGGAGCCTCTTCCTCCGCCTCGTGGGTTTCCGACACAGTCTCTCCATCCGCGATCTCGTCGTCGACCCGGGTGGGGCCGGCGCCGACTTCGTGCGGGTCCGTGGCTTCGTATAGATCCTGTTCCTCTTCCGCCGCTTCCGCCGCCGCGCGCTCGGCTTCGATCGCCTCCCGGTCGGCAGCATCCGCCGCCTCCGCCTCGGCTTCATCGAGGGAGGCCGCCTCCTGGCCGATGCGTTCTTCCAGGTCTTCTCCGCTCTCTTCCGGCTCTTCCAGGTCGCCCCCGAAGAGCTCTTCGAACTGCTCCAGTGGTGGCAGCTCCTTCAGGTTGCGCAACCCGAAGTGCATCAGGAACTCTCGCGTGGTCGTGTAGAGAAACGGCTTGCCGACCACCTCTTTGCGCCCGGCGATGCGAATCAGCCGGCGCTCGAGCAGCTTCTTGATCACTCCGGAGGAGTTGACGCCCCGCAGCTCCTGGATCTCGGGAGCGGTCACCGGTTGGCGATAGGCGATGATCGCCAGGCTCTCGAGTGCGGCCATGGTGAGCTTGTTGCTGCCGCTCACCTCGAAGAAGCGCCGCAGATACCCGTGGAGCTCCGGCCGCGACACGAGACGCAGGCCACCGCCGGCCTCGTCGATCATCATGCCCCGGGCGCGATCGTCCCGGTAGCGGGCGATGACGGAGTCGAGGGAGGCCGAGGCCATGCCCCGCTCGTTCTCGGCGAAGACCTCGAGCAGCTTCTCCCGCGGCACCGGCTCGGTGGCGACGAAGAGAATCGCCTCGATCACCGCTTCCATCTCCTGCAGCTCGATCATGCGTGGATCGCCTCCAGCTCCTGCAGCTCCAGCTCGCGGGTGGTGCGGTACACGAGAATCGCGCCCGCGGCCGTCTGGTGGAGTCGGATCAGGTGTAGACGCGACATCTCGAGAATCGCCAGGAAGGCGGCGATCGCCTCACCCCGGCCCGAGAGACAGCGCAGATCGTCGCGCAGGTCGAACGGTCGCGCGGGTACCAGGGCTCCCAGCAGACGCTCGATCTGTTTGCGCACGGAGAACACCTCTCCCCGCATCAACATCGGAGGCGGATTCTCGCGCTCGAAGCGCTCGAGCACGTCGCGGAAGGTACGCAGGAGATCGAAGAGCGAGACCTCGCTGATGTCCATCTCCGCCACGTCTCCCTTGGCGATCTTCTTCATCTCGTCCGATTTGCGCGGCCACATGCCGTGCCGCATGCTATCCACCTCCGCGAGGGTCTGGGCCGCTTCCTTGAGCCGCCGGTACTCCAGCAGGCGCTCGACCAGATCCTGCCGCGGGTCTTCGTCGATCTCGCGGCCGTCGAGGGTCTTCGGCCGGGGCAGCAGCATCTTCGACTTGAGGTGGATGAGGTACGCCGCCATGTAGATGTAGTCCCCGGCGATGTCGAGGTTCAAGACCTCCATCAGCTCGAGGTATTCGTGGAACTGGTCACAGATGGTCGCCACCGGAATATCGGTGATCTCCACCTTGTGCAGCTGGATCAGGTTCAGCAGCAGGTCCAGGGGCCCCTCGAATTCCGGGAGCCGCACCTGCCATGACTCCGGCAGGGTGCCGGTGGACGGCAGTAGGCTGGGCATGTCGTTCCTCGTCGTCGCGGGATCGGCGAACGGACCCGGCGCCAAGAGGGCCGCCGTCGGCCGGAGAGCCGCCGGTCAATGAGAGTAGAAGATCGTCTTGATCAGGCCGAAGCGGACTTCGTCGCCGTGTTTGAACTCGGCCAGGACACCGGTCTCGACCCGATCGCCGTTGACGAAGGTGCCGTTCATGGTGCCGATCTCCTCGCGGATGAAGTATTTGTCACCCCGGCGAAAGACCTTGGCATGTCGCCGACTGATCGATCGCTGGGTGTCCGCCGGGGTCAGGTCGATATCGGGGTTGATGCCGGTCACGGGATCTTTGCGGCCCACCGAGGTCTCGGCGCCGGCACTGAGGAAGAACTCGATTCCGGTGAGGTCGTGGATCATTCGCTCCGGGCCCACATGCTCCGGGCGATCCGCCTCGGGAGTGGGCATTTCCGGAGCCTGGGCTTCCTCCGACCCCAGCGCTTCCCGCAGCAGGCGGTCGGTCTCCCGCAGGCGCCGGGAGAGCTTGCGCATCATCCGAACCGCGATCTCCGGATTCTTGCGCAGCATCTGGTCGAAGGTAGTGCCGTTGATCTGCAGAACCTTGCAGGCCTCCAGCACCTTGGCCGAGGCGGTGCGAGGCATGTCTTCGAGAATCGACATCTCACCGAAGAAGTCTCCCCGCCCGAGAATGGCCAGCTGTTGCTGCTCCCCTTTGAATTGTTTGAGGATCGCAACCTTGCCTTCCTGGACGATGTACATCTCGGTGCCGATGTCCCCTTCGCTGAAGATGAAATCCCCGGGGGAGAAATCGACCGAGTAGTTCGGCATGTTCTTCGATTTCGTCGTCTTGAAGACCGTCTTGACCATCACAGATTACCTTCGGTGATCTCGGCCGATCTGGGGAGCCCCGAGAATCTCCAACCGGCGCCGAAGTGGATCGAGTCTCCCCTGCAGGCCCAACGGCACCGTCAGGTTGGGAGACGCGTGCCCCGTTCGGAGCCCGAAGGCCAGCGGCCATTCGAAAGAATCTGCCAGCTCCCTGACCCGAGCCCTGAGAGGTCTCTCCGCGCCCGGTGCCTTGCGGCCGCCTTCCCTACCCGCGACCAAATGCCCGACCATCAACCCTTTGAGGTGTTGCAGATTACCTGAGAGCCTCAGGTGGGTCAACATGCGATCGAGTCGGTAGGGCGGCTCGTGGAGATCCTCGAAGAAGAGCAGAGCCGAGTCCAGATCGGGCGCAAACGGCGTTCCCAACAGCGCCGTGAGCAGCGAGAGGCAACCGCCGAGAATCGGCCCCTCGGCCGCTTCCCGACCGCGACAGGGTCCCAGGGAGAGCTTCGCCGGATACCTACCGGCGAGGGCCGCCAACAGGCTGCTGCGCTCCATCGGCAGAAGCCCGCGGGCGAGGTCGGCCGCAACCATCGGCCCGTGGAAGCTCACCCAGCCGAGACGCGATACCACCTGGAGGAGAAAGGGCGTGAGATCGGAGTACCCCACGTAGGCCTTCGGATACCGGGCCAGGAGCTCCCAGTCGAGGAGATCCAGCAGGCGAGGCACACCATAGCCGCCGCGCGCAAAGAAAATGGCCCGGACCGTGGGGTCGGCGACCAGCTCGTAGAAGGCGGCGAGGCGGGTGGGCTCGTCGCCCGCGAAGAGGCCCTTGCGGGTCCGGAGGTTCGACGCCTCCACCGGCTCGAAGCCCAATCCCCGCAGCGCGCGGGCTCCCCGGCGCAGCCGGCTCGCCTTCACCGGACCGGACAGCGCCGCGATGCCGACCCGATCTCCCGGGAACACGGGCGGTGGTAGAGAGGGTTGTTGGATCACATCGCGCTCCCGGCAGGTGCCGGTCGAAACATCGAGGCAAGAGGGTCGAGCCATGAAACAGGGTCGAGCCATGAACCAAGGAGGGCCGGAGAGCCCCGTAAGCCGAATCCTGTGCACCGGCCCGAGGGCCGGCTGTGATCATTCCTCTAGGACCGGGATTGCCCCCGGCCTCCAGCGACCTACCCGAGAGCGTCCGTTCCGAGATCCGGAACGAGCGGGACGGGCGACCCGCGATTCCGCTCCCCTATTTGGTCTTGCTCCGCATGGGGTTTACCTCGCCTCTACCGTCGCCGGCAGAGCGGTGCGCTCTTACCGCACCGTTTCACCCTTACCGATCGAAACGATCGGCGGTCTCTTCTCTGCTGCACTTTCCGTCGCGTCGCCGCGCCTCGCCGTTAGCGAGCATGCTGCCCGTGGGAGTTCGGACTTTCCTCCGGAGAACGCCGCCCGAAAGCGGCCTCTCCGGCGATCACTTGTGGCTCTCCGGCCCCCGATCTCTATTCTACTATCCGTCCCGGGACGAGCGGCCGGATTTGAAGAGAGAACGGAAGTCCCCGCCGGAAGCTCCCGGCGTCTGCCCTCCCAGGCGCTCGATCGCATCTCTCGCCTCGACGTGATCGGGCATCAGCTCGAGGGCGGCCTGGTATTGACGGCGGGCATCCTCGACCCGTTCCATGGACTCCAGGAGACCGCCGTAGGCCACCAGAACCCCGGCATCGTCCGGAGCCATTTCTCGCGCCCGCTCGAGGCTGATCAGGGCCTGGGGGCGCCAGTGGGGGTTCTTGCTCTGGGCCATTCCCAGGCGCACGTAGTACTCGGGCCGAGGATCCATCCGCACCGCTTCCTTGAGCAGATCGATGGCCTGGGAATAATCCATCTCCGAGAGGCACGACGAGGCGCGACGGTAGCTCTGCCGGGCCAGAGAGCGCTTTTCTTCCTCGCGCTGCGAAGCGTCGACCGCCTGGCCGATCTGAATGCCCGCCACGGTGTTGTAGGACGCGCGCCGCCGGGGGTCCGAGAGGGTCAGGTAGGCTTCCGTCGCTCGTTCGAAGAGCACCTGCATGGCCGCTTCCTTGCCCTTGAAGCCGAGGCGCTCGGCGTGTAGCGGATGCACCACCCGGGCGATCTCGTGATAGGCCCCGAAGACCTCTTCGGCCGCGGTCCGGGGCTCCAGGCCGAGCAGCTCGTAGTGGTTCTTCTCGCCCAGGCTGCCCAACATTTCGGCCAGTCGGGCCCGGTGTTCCTCGGAGTCCAGCTCGAGGGGATTCCGCCGCAGATCTTCACCGATCCGCTCGACGAAACCCGCCAGCATCTTCGGGCTCAGGAGCTCCTGACGTCCCGAGCCGCCCGGCCCTTCGGTCGCGGTGACCAGGCCTACCGCCCACAGCTTGGCCAGGCCTCGCATCCGTCCGAGACGATCCCTCGCCGCTCCTCGCAGCAGGTCGTGCACCTGGGTCGGCGTCTCGAGACTGACCAGGGCACCCGCCATTTCGGGGTCCAGGGGCGGAAGCTGGTCGAGGGCCGGGGTCTCGTTGTGATTCCGGTAGCGTACGTTGGGGCCGCCCACCAGCTCCACCAGCTGGGACTCGTCGTCGATCAGGTCGATCAGCGAGAGGAGGAAGCTGACCGTGGGAAAGGGCCCGGTCAGCTCCACCACCATGGACTCTGCACTCTTGACCTCCACCCGAGGGTCGTGGAGCGACATCAGGGTCTGCGCCAGATCCTGGAGCTCGAGCCGCAGCTCGGGAGAGCCCGCAGCCCGGCTGCCCGAAGGAACCGCGGCCAGCAGGGGCGCCACCCGCACCGCTCGATCGTGATCGCGGTCGAGGTAGAGCTCCCCACGCCGGAAGAAGAGGCTCTCGGTGCCCCTCGCGTGACGGATGTCGATCACTCCACTCTCTCGCCCCAGATACATCGAGCGAACGATGCCCCGCAAAGAACCGATCGTTTCCACCTGCTCTCCTTCACACTTGCCTTCCGCAAGCCCAGATTCAATCAGCCCGAAGCTCGGCCGAAGCACGGTCTTTCGCTGCGTGGGATACCGGGACCCGGCGAATGCCGCCTGCACGTAGGAATGGCGGCGCGGATCGTCTTGGAGCTTCGCGGCCTCGAAGGTGACCGAAGAGCCCGGACTGAATGTAAGTCAGCGCACTCGCTGCACGAAGCGCTGTAGATAATGCTCGAATTATGGCAGATCGAAGCCCGAAAGCCCAGAGATCAAGGGGACTTGGAGAGATCGGTGACGTTCGGCGTGACCCCGGATCAGGCCTCGCTCTCGGTCGCCGGCTCGGGGTCGGGATGGAGCTGGGCGTAGACCCGCAGACCGAGACTCGGGCCCAGGGTCTCCTGGAGCTCTTCGGCGCTGGCCTTCTCCACCCCGGTGGCGCTGCCGAAACGCCGCAGCAGCAGGCTCCGACGTTTCGCACCCACTCCCTGCAGGCGGTCGATCCGACTGCGCAGGGTCTTGGCCTGGCGGCGTTTGCGGTGCCGGGTCACCGCGAAACGGTGCGATTCGTCGCGCACTTCTTGCAGCAGCTGCAGGCCCAGATCCTGGCGCGGCAGACGCAGCGGATCGGGTCGGTCCGGCAGGTAGATCTCCTCTTCTCGCTTCGCCAGACCGACGATCGGAGTCTCCTCGACGCCGAGGCCGCTGAGGGCCTCGAGCGCCGCGTTCAGCTGCCCGCGGCCGCCGTCGATCAGGATCAGGTCGGGCATCGCTCCCACTTCTTCGAGCCGCCTGCGATACCGACGCTCGACCGCCTGGTGCATGGAAGCAAAATCGTCGGGCCCCTCGAGACCGCGAATATTGAAGCTGCGGTATTCCCCTTTTCGCATCCGCCCGGCTTCCCACACCACCAGCGACGCCACCGTCTCGCTGCCCTGGAAATGGGAGATGTCGAAGCCTTCGATCCTCTCCGGCGGCTCTCCCAGGTCGAGATGGGCCGCCAGGGAGCGCACCGCACCGGCGCTGCGATGCTCGGTGCGGAATCGCCGCTTGAACGCGAGCTCCGCGTTGTGGCGGGCGAGGGCGATGCGATCGGCGTGAGGCCCCCGGGAGGGGTAGCGCAGGTACACCTTCTCTCCCTTGCGCTCGGAGAGCCACTCCTGCAACACCTCTTCTCCGTCGATCGGCACCGGCAGGTGGATCTCCTTGGGAAGGAACGGGGTGACCTCGTAGATCTGCGGCAGCACCTCCGAGAGCAGGCCCGAGGCGTCGACCCCTTCCCAACCCTCCCAGAAGAGCTCCCGGCGGTCGAGGATCTGGCCGTTGCGCATGACCAGGATCGTGACCGCCGCCTGATTGCCCGCCACCAGCGCGCCGTAGATGTCGAGGTTTTCCCCCCGTACCGAGGAGACGTTGCGTCGCAGGCCGATCTCCTCGATCTCGGCGATCAGGTCGCGGAGCCGCGCCGCCTCTTCGAACTCCAGCGCCTCGGAGGCCTCGGACATCTCGAGCTTCAGGTCTCGCAGCAGAACATCGTTCCGGCCCTGGAGGAAGAGCTTGGCCTGGGCCACCGCGTCGCCGTAGGCTTGCGAGGTGGTGAGGCCGTCGACACAGGGCCCGAGGCAGCGCTGCATGTCGTGGTAGAGGCAAGGACGGGGCAGCTTGCCGTCGATGGGAATACGGCAGACCCGCACCTGGAAGAGCTTCTGCACCAGCTTGATCGCCTTGCGGGCGAGGCCGGCCGGGAGATACGGGCCGAAATAGTCGGCACCGTCCCTGCGGATCCGGCGAGTGAAGGCCAGCCGCGGGTAGGGATCGGCGGTCAGCTTGAGGTAGGGATAGGTCTTGTCGTCCCGCAGTCGGATGTTGTAGCGCGGGCGTTTGTTCTTGATCCAGTTGTTTTCGAGGGCCAGGGCTCCGGCCTCGGAATCGGCGAGCACGAAGTCGAGCTCCCGGGCCTCCGCCAGCATGTTGGCGATGCGTGCCTCGAGCGGCTGTCGGAGATAGCTCGCGCCCCGCTTGCGCAAGGACTTGGCCTTGCCCACGTAGAGCGGCTTCTTCTTCTCGTCCTTGAAGATGTAGATCCCGGGACGATCGGGAAGCTCGCGGATTCTGCCCTCGACGACCGGATGAACCATTGGCTCAGGCGTAGATCTGCAGCTCGCGCAGCTCTTTGATCTGGTCGCGCAGGGCTGCAGCCTCCTCGAATTCCAGGCGTTTGGCGGCTTCTTTCATCTCTTTTTCCAGGGCGGCGATCTGCTCTCGCAGGGGCACCTCTCGTCCCTCTGCCACCAGGGACTTCCGGTGTCGGTGAGCCGGGTACAGATCGAGCTCGCTCATGCGCACGAGAGGACTGTGGATGTCCTTGAGAATGCTGCGCGGCTCGATCCCGTGCTCGCGGTTGTACTCCTCCTGCCGTGCTCGCCGCCGATTGGTTTCGTCCATCGCCCGGCGCATCGAGTCGGTGACGCGGTCGGCGTAGAAGATCACCTTGCCGTCGAGGTTTCGGGCCGCACGGCCGGAGGTCTGGACCAGGGCCGTCTCGCTGCGCAGGAAACCCTCCTTGTCGGCGTCGAGAATCGCCACCAGGGAAACCTCCGGCAGGTCGAGACCCTCCCGCAGCAGGTTGATCCCCACCAGCACGTCGAACTCTCCCTTGCGCAGGGCGGTCACGATCTCCACCCGTTCCAGGGCAACGATATCGCTGTGCATGTAGCGCACCCGCACCGAGAGCTCGGTGAAGTACTGCGTGAGCTCCTCCGCCATGCGTTTGGTGAGAGTGGTCACCAGCACCCGCTGGCCCTTCGCCGCCACCCGCCGGACCTCTTCCAGCAGATCGTCTACCTGGCCCTGGGCCGGACGCACCTCGATCTCGGGATCCAGCAGGCCGGTGGGGCGGATCAGCTGCTCGCTCACCACCCCGGTCACCTGCTCCAGCTCCCAGGGGCCGGGCGTCGCCGACACCAGGATCCGCTGGGCGGGAAGGGCGTCGAACTCCTCGAAGGTCAGCGGGCGGTTGTCGAGAGCGCTGGGCAGGCGAAACCCGTAGTCCACCAGGTTCTGCTTGCGGGCACGATCGCCGTTGAACATGCCGCGGACCTGGGGGATCGTCTGGTGGCTCTCGTCGACCACGATCACCAGGTCGTCGGGGAAATAGTCGAGCAGGGTCGGGGGCGGCTCTCCCGGCTGGCCGCCGGTGAGGTGCCGGCTGTAGTTCTCGATGCCGTGGCAGATCCCCATCTCCCGCAGCATCTCCAGGTCGAAACGGGTGCGCTGCTCCAGGCGTTGCCGCTCGAGCAGCTTGCCCTGCGACTCCAGCTCGTCGAGCCGCTCTTCCAGCTCCTGGCCGATGGTGCCGATCGCCCGCAGAATCGTCTGCCGGGGGGTGACGTAGTGGGTCTTCGGATACACCGCGATGCGCTCGATCTCCTCGAGCACCTCGCCCCGCAACACGTCGATCCGGGAGATACGCTCGATCTCGTCGCCGAAGTACTCCACCCGGATGCCCATCTCCTCGTACGCCGGCAGGATCTCGAGCACATCTCCCCGCGCCCGGAACGCGCCGTGGTGCAGATCGAGCTGGGTGCGCTCGTATTGCATGTCCACCAGGCTCTTCAGGGCCTCGTCCATGCCCGTCTCGTCGCCCACCTCGAAGAAGCGCAACATGCCGTGGAAGGTGTCCGGCGAGCCGAGGCCGTAGATGCAGGACACCGAGGCCACCACCACCACGTCGCGGCGCTCGAAGAGGGACTTCGAGGCGCGGAGCCGCAGCCGGTCGATCTCCTCGTTGATGCTGGTCTCTTTTTCGATGTACGTGTCGGTCTGCGGGACGTAGGCCTCGGGCTGGTAGTAGTCGTAGTAGGAAACGAAATACTCCACCGCATTGTGGGGGAAGAACGAACGGAACTCCTGGAAGAGCTGGGCCGCCAGCGTCTTGTTGTGCGAGAGAACGAGGGTCGGCCGCTGGATCTTTTCCACCACGCTGGCCACGGTGAAGGTCTTGCCCGAGCCGGTCACTCCGAGGAGCACCTGGTCGCGGGTTCCGGCCCGGATCCCGGCCACCAGCTCTTCGATCGCCCGGGGCTGATCACCCTGGGGCTGGAAGGGGGATACCAGTTGGAATCGGGACATGGTGAGAGGCTCTTTCGTCGGGGTGGCGAGGTCAAAGCGAAGAGGCGGTAACCGGACGTACCATAGCACCGCCGCTCCCACGGCTCAACCTCGCGGGCCCCTCCCGAAACCGGACCCCGCGGCAGGTCCCCGAGCCGGCGAGTTGCGAAATGTGCCCCGGGCTGCGAGAGTTTCGGCATGCCCCAGGATTTGCCGCGAGAAGGCCGAAACCCGGAGCCCGAAGAAAACGAGAAGCAGCGCTTGCGTCGCGAGCTGAGCCTGCGCTGCGAGGCGCTCCCGGCGGAGGCGGCACGGAGAGCATCGGAAGCCATGGTGCAGAAGGCCCTGGAGATGCCCGAGATCCGCTCGGCCCGGGCGCTGCTGGTCTGCCTCTCCTTCGGCTGGGAGATCGACACCTGGTCGCTGGTGGAACAGCTGCTCGCGAGCGGCAAGGAAGTCTTCGTGCCCCGGACCCTGCGGCGCAGGCGCCAGCTCGCTCTTCACGCCTATCCGTGTCCCCTCGTCGCCACCGGGTACGGCCTGCAGCAGCCCTCCCGCCGAGCTCCCGAACTGCCCGGGGAGAGGATCGATTCGACGATCGAGGCGGCCCTCCTGCCCGGCGCCGGCTTCGACACCCGGGGAGCTCGCCTGGGCCACGGAGCCGGGTACTTCGACCGGTTCCTCGCCGGCCGGCCGTTCCCCGCCATCGGCGTCGCCTTCGACTTCCAGGTGGTGGAGAGGCTTCCCCGCGAGCCGCACGACGTGCCGATGGCGGCGGTCGTCTCGGATCTCCGGATCTATCGACCGGCCTGAGCCCGCCGCCTCAGAGGCTCGGCGAGAGAGGATCCAGGCCGACGACCGACTCGCCGAGCTCCGCCAGCCGTCCCAGCCGGCCCCAGATCCTGTGGCCGACATCGAATCCCCGGGCGAGAGCCAGGTCGGCGGCCGCGAAGAGGGCCGGAGCCTCTTCGAGATCGGGCAGATCCGGAACCAGGTAGAGCCCGAGGGGAACCGCCACCGTCTCTTCGCCTTTCCGCCCCGCCACCGAGATCGGGCCGGGTGCCGCCAACCATTGCTCGCGAATCTCGTGTAGACATCGATGAATGCCGGGCGCGGTAGCCAGCGCTTCCGGCGACCGGTCCTGTTCCTCACGGCTCACCAGGGTCCGCTGTACCGCGACCCGACGTCGCAAGATCTCCAGCTGCGGAAATCCCTGCTCGTAGGCCGCCGCGAGCCCCAGGAGCGAGCCCATCTCCGATGCCGCCCACGCCAGCTCCGGCCGCCGATTTCCGGTCGCGGCCCGGGCGAGCACACGGTGACCGATGACCAGCCTCGCGGCCAGGGCCTCTTCGACCCGACGCAACTCGGCATCCAGGGAACGTCGCGCCTCGCTCACTCCCGTCATCGAAACTTCGGAGCCTTCGGTACCTTCGGAAGCCTTCGCGAATTCGGAATCGCCCAACCGGCACAGCGCCCTCTGCTTCCAGGCCGCCAGACGTTCGGCCTCGACCTCGGTGTATTCCCCGAGCCATTGCCGGTGACGATCCCGACCCTCGAGCAACACACCCCGCAACGAGATCAGCCGGGAACGTGCCCGGTCGGGCTCGCCGTCTTCACGACAGACCTCGGCCCTCGCCAGGGCGGAGGTCAATGGCAGCGGCCGTAGCGGATGGGGAATGCCCTGGAAATACCGCCGACGACTGTGCTCTTCCAGCGAGTATCGGGCCGCCACCCGTTGGCGGGCTGCCCGAGCCGCGAGCATCGGCTCGACCTTCACCACCAGCAGAACGGCGCTGGCGAGCAGAGAGGTTCCCAGCGCCAGAAGCAGCGAGAGCTGCAACCACTTCGGATCCTCCGCGAGCAGAGCCTGCCACTGCCCTTCCACCTCCCGCACCAGCTCCGCCACGGCGTTCACCAGCCCCGCATCACTCCAGAGCACCCAGAGCGAGGATCCGGCGACGAACGCGAGCAGGAGAACGAGGCCCGGCCACCGAACGGGCCCGGCGCGGCGCTCGCCTTCCTGCAATTCCTGCATCGGTTCGGATCTTCGGGGTCGCGAGGCTCGCAGCCAGGTTTCCGATGAGCCGACGGTCGACATCCACACCTCCTATCGCGCGATGGCTGCTCCGGGAATCATCTTCCGGATCCCCGCGAGCTGGAGCTCCGCCACACGGCTGTTGCGTTGCCCCTCATCTAACAATGCGAAAATGCGCTCAGAAAGCGGTCACATCTGGTTCGACTCGGGCTCGATCCCCGCGACGGCCCCCGGCTCTACCTCGCGCGATTCCTCTCCCGACTACGGTGCGAGTCCGGCGACGGTGCGAGTACAATGGCTCCGTGAGAGCACAACAGCTTGGGATCCGGATCCTGGCTCCGGTCGCCGTGATCGCGGCGGCCCTGGGCGCCTGGCTTCTTTCCCGGTCTCCCGAACCTCCCCGCTCCGTGTTGGAGCTCCTTCACTCTCTCGAGTCTCCTCGGCCTTTCGAGCTGCGGTGGCCCGGCCTGCGCTCCTATGCGCCTTGCCCTTCTTCCACGACCCCGGGTCTCTGCGGACGAAGCCTCTCGGAGCACGACCACGACCTGCTCCTGGAGACGCTCCGAGTCCGCCACCCGAGCCAGGAGCCTCGAGATCGTCATGTCGCGGAAATCGCTCGCCTGCTTCTCAGCCCCGAACCGGCAGGCCTGCTCCGGGCCCGGCGCCATTTGCAGACCCTGGTCGCGCAAGACCCCGAGAGCTCCGAGCTCCGGGCCCATCTCGCCATCGTGACCTCGGCCCTGGCCACCGCCAGGGACGAGCCCTGGGACCAGATTCGTGCACTCGCCCTGTGGCTCGAGGCACTCGAGACCTCACCGGCCCGAGAGGAAGGGCTGTTCAACCTGGCCCTGCTCCTGCAGTCCGTGGGCCTCGAGAAGCAGGCCCAGAAAGCCTGGGCCGAGCTCCTCGCCCACGACCCCTTCTCGTCCTGGGCCGTCGAGTCGAGGGCTCACCTCGAGCGGCTGCAGCGCCCGACCCGGGCCGAGGTCTGGGACGCCGCTCGCGCCGAGATCCTCTCCCGCCACGTTCGCGACGAAGAGCTCCGAGAATGGGTCGAAGCGGTGCCTCGCCAGGTCCACGACGATCTGCGCGACGAGCTCCTCGCCGCCTGGATCACCGACTGGTCTCCTTCGACCCCTCCCTGGGAGGAGACACCGCACTCGATTTCCAACATCCCCCGCCTCGCCAGCTTCCTGGCGCGCGCGACCGGCGACAACCTGCTGCAGGAGAGCCTCACTCATCTGCGCCAGGCCTCACCGGCCGACGTTCCCCCGCTCCGCCGCGCCCTGCGTCGCTTCCGGTCCGCTCGCCGGGCCTACCACGGCGGCAATTGCGAGGCTGCCCGCGCCGATCTCACGGCAGCGCTTCCCGTCCTCGTACGGATCGAGAATCCTCTGGCGCATTGGGTCCGTGCCTATCTCGCCTTCTGTCGCTTCGTTCCGGATCTGCAGGCGGGTCGTGGCGATCTGACCGAGCTGGCCGCTGACATCGACGCTCGGGCCTACCCCCTGCTCGCGGGAGAGATCCGGAGGATGCTCGGCATCGCCGCCGGACGCCTGGATCAACCGGCCCGGTCCTTCGAGCACTACGAAGCGGCGATCGAGCACTGGACCGGGGCCTGGGGAGAGGAGAATTCTTCGAGCCTCCTGCTGCTCCGCGGCGAGATCTCGGGCCTGCTCGGCCACCGCGACAGCGCCTGGAGAGACCTCACTCGAAGCCTCCGCGGGCTCGCGCGGGACGGGGATCTCCGAGGGCTGCACTCCGCCCTCGTGGTCTCGGGCTCGCTCCTCCTCGATCTGCAGCTGCCCGAGGTGGCTCTCCAGTTCCGCGAGGAGGCGGTGATCAACGCCGAGGTCTGGGGGGAGCCCTACCCGCTGGCCCGGAGCTACTGGCATCGGGGGTTGCTCCTCGGAGCCCTCGGGCAGCGGGGCCGGGCGCTCGAGGATGTCGGAAAGGGAAAGAAGCTGGCCGCCGGTATCGAAGACGCCGCTCTGCGGGCCTCCATGGAGAACGACCTGGCTTTCGAAGAAGCGATCGCCAAGGCCGAGGACTTCCCCGCCGAGGCCCGAGACCAGCTCCGAGCCTGCCGCGAGATCTACCGCCAGGAAGAGCACCGCCACCTGGAGCTCCGGGCGTCTCTCCACGAGGCTCGGACCCACTTCGTCGACGGCGACCCCGAGGTCGGTGAGCGTCTGCTCGACGAGGTTCTGCTCGGTTTCGAGGAGCACTTCGCCGACTCGATGCTCGCCGAGCCCCGGCTCGTGGTCGAGGCCGAGAGCGCCTTCCGCCAGGCGATCGAGCGTCGGATCGACCGGGGAGATTTCCGCGCAGCGCTCCACATCGCCGAGCGTAGCCGCTACCTCCCCCAGGAAGGATTTCGGGCCCATCCGCGCACCGAGCCGTCTCTCGACGATCAGCCCGAGGGAATCGCCATTCTCTTCTTCCAGGATATGGACGACCACATCCTGCGCTGGACCCTTCGGGGAGCCGGCATCACACACCACAGAATCGCGACGGTCCCCGAAGACCTGGCCCGTCTCGCCGGGAAGCACCTCGGAGACAGAGGCCCACGGCCGAGCTTCTCGCGGAACGCTGCCTCTCTGTACGAAGGGCTGATCGGCACCACCCTGGAAGAAGGGCCGACCCGGCGACTGGTGGTCGTGCCCGATCGGTCCACCGCCTGGATTCCCTTCGCCCTGCTGCAGGACGGAAACGGAACCCTCGTCGAGCGGGTCGAGATCGTGCATGCGCCGAGCCTTGCTCACGCCTTGCGACGCTCCGAGCACGAGAAGGAGACGATCCTCGCGGTCGGTAGCTCAGTCGGTGCAACCACGGCCGAGGCGGACCTTCGGCCTCTACCCCTGGCGGAGGCCGAAGCCCGTGGTGTCGCCGCTCTCTACCCGGAGTCGATGGTCCTGCTCGCGAACGAGGCGACCCCGACGAGCTTCCTGGAAGCCACACGGACCGCGGGCACGATCCACTATGCGGGCCACTCCCGCAGCGACCCCTTCCTGCCCTATCGCTCGCTCCTGCACCTCGCCGCCGACGCCAAGAATCCCCGAGGCGAGATCGACGCCGGCTCCCTCGCCACGGTCGAGCTCTCCCGGACCCACCTGGTGATCCTCTCCAGCTGCTCCTCCGCCACCGATACCTCCCACCGCCATCGCTCGTCCTTCGGTCTCGTCAACGCCTTTCTCGCCGCCGGAGCCGACGCCGTGATCGGTGCCCAGTGGCAGGTCGACGACACCACCACCCACGAGCTCATGCTGCACCTGCACCAACAGCTCGCCGTCGGAGTCTCTCCCCCCACCGCCCTGCGCAACACCCAGCTCGCCTTTCTCGCCGCCTCCGATTCCCGCACCCGGGACGCCCACAACTGGGGTGCCTTCCGCCTCGTCGGCTCGGCCGTTCCCTGATCCGATTTGCGGAAAAACGTCTCCGCGGCCGTCTCCTAGAGAAACCAACCCCGCGGTCCCCTTCGGCCGCGACAACCATCGGGAGATTTCCTA
Source organism: uncultured Thermoanaerobaculia bacterium (assembly GCA_964565225.1). Taxonomy (GTDB): domain Bacteria; phylum Acidobacteriota; class Thermoanaerobaculia; order Multivoradales; family J023; genus CAZMEL01. The sequence goes on from CAZMEL010000161.1 coordinate 16,349, forward strand.
TGCCGTTTTCTTGCCAAATCCATTTTCGTGGTCTCGTCGTCTTCGCCTTCGACAAGGCTTCACGCAATTCTCCTCAAGCTGCGAAAGCTTTCCTTACCCGTTCTGAAGCGGGCGAACGATTCCACCGACCCTTGTTGGCCTACTACCCTGTTCAGCTTGATTCGAACGAAGTTCCGGTAGCACCTGACCCCCTCCAAGTCGCACCTGATGGATCTACCACCGCACTTCGGGAGCTGAAAAACGAGATCCTCACCCTAGATCTCAATTTCGCTGAACGCCAGAGTCCTGGTTTGACAATAAATCAAGGAGGCCTTCGTAAGCCTCCCGACCTAAATGACGCTGCCACCTTTCCGGAACATCGTCCCTGCTTCGACTTCGTACCTAACCTTGCCCAAGCAGATCCACGGATGATTCAACCAGTACCCAACAATGGTCAAGAAGGAATTCTGGAACAATGTCTGCAAAGCCAAATTCCCCGCGGGGCTCCCATCACCGCCCGCTTGGACTTCGACCAAGGGGATCTACGGGCAAATGCCAACCAAGTCGTTAGCCGATGGTTATTCCAAACAATCGAAAACCCAGCGCCTACTTCTCCTATCGACCAACCCCTTGCTGAATCTGCTGTCCTAGTAATCAACAACCTAGATAGTCTTAGGTTAAGGTCGACCAACGGCCCCGATCTGGTGTTTCGGGATGACTCCGATCCCATCCAAATCACTCTCTCGAACGAGGAGCCCATGGACTTTAGCGGTACCTTGGGAAGAGGCGATGACTATAGCCAGCTCTACAAAATCTTCAAATGGCAATCTGGCAGAATCCCGCCCGTTCTCGACCGTCTTGTCCCGCACGAAACACCCAAGTCTATACGGGAACAGCTATGTGGCGTAGCCATGGTGATCTGAAAAGGCCCCAAGTAACGAGAACGAGTTAGGGGCTCCACAACAATCCCCTGGATCTGACCTCCCCGAGGTATAGTCCACCGGCCCGGCACCCGCCGGGCCGGTTGTCTTCCATCTCGAACCAAAACTCCCGGGAGCCCCATGGACAGAACCCTCTGGCTGGGACCGATCGACCGTTCTCGCCACCAGCTCGTGTTGCGCTACGGTATGGGTCCGCTGCATTTCGAGACGGTGCTCTGGTATTCCGACGTGGACCTGCCGGGTCTCGAGGCGAAGTATGGCCGGGTGGTGATGGAGCACATCTACTTCCACATTCTCGCCATCGAGGCCACGAAAGCGGTGAGCCTGCGGCCGGAGCGTTTCGATTTCGGCCCTCATGGGCGTTTCCATTCTCGGGAATTCGAGGAGCTCTGGCAGACCCTGGTGCTCCACATCTGGGCGCAGTGGCGGTACGAGAACGATCTACCCGACTACCGGGGCCCGGAGTTTCCTCCCCTGCCCGCAGGCCCACGGCTGCCAGCCGTCGTGGAGCGGTACGGAGAGCCTGCCGCACCGCTGCTGCTGCTGTGCGGCGGCGGCAAGGACAGCCTGGTCTCGATGAAGCTGCTGGAGCGGGCGGAGATCCCCTACGCTTCGCTGGGGTACGCCTGCTCGATCTACGGCCCGGCCGGGCACCAGCACCGA
>CAZMEL010000162.1:0-17916 GCA_964565225.1 uncultured Thermoanaerobaculia bacterium
TTTCTGACCAAATCGTTAACTTAAGAGGTGGTCCGAAAACTGGGGTCCATTACAGACTCCCCGACACAGCGCCGAAAGGGATTTTGGAGCCCAACCGGCCGGCGCGACCCTTCGAGGCCTGGCGGAAGGAACGCCGACTCGACCCCGCCAGGGAATCTGACAGAGTAGAACTAAACGCCTCCTCGAAGTTCCCTGTTGCGCCTACAGCAAGTGACTTTCTTCTCAAGAGCTGGGCAGGGACGAGCACGGATTCCTTCGCCGCCGCTCGCCGAGCTGCCCGCGAAGCTCGGTTCGAGCCCACGACCCGCAACAGCATTCCCGGGCGCATGTGGATCAACCTGCCCTTCGATTTCACCCTACAATAGGCCGCTTATCTCCCGGCATTCCTTGCGTCGAGCGCTCAGCAGCTCGTTGGTAGCACGTGTTTCCGGAGATTTCGAAGAAGGTAGCCCGTAGCGTAGCTCGCTGGCCTTATTCGAAGAGATCACTCGGTCTCGACCCGGCGAGAGGATCTACATTTTCGAGGTCGGGGAACTTCGCCACCAGCTCGATCAGCTCGGGGTCGGTCAGAGTAGAGAGCTCCCACGCCCCAACCTCGGGTAACTCCCAATGCTCTCCTGTGTTGCCTTGCTCTGACTCTTGTTCTATTGCCCAACGGCCCAACTCCAACAAGTCACCCGATTCCTGGCCCGCAAGTCGATTTGGATCCAGACCTGCCTCCAAAGAGCTGGTCAAGAATCGGAAGATCTCGCCAGCTTCCGCTGGAATTTTTTCCGCCAGTTGAGCCCTCTACCGGTTTTTTTCCAACACCTCGATGAAATCCGGAATCTCTCCCCCCAGAGTGCGCGGCAAAGAGGCACTATTCTCGAATCCATTGCTTGTCTCGAGCTTTATCTGAACCGAGCCGTCCATATCTGGCGAATCTGGCCCGGCTGCAAGAGACCTGAGAGCTATTTGATAGTTCGGCCAGCGAACCCCATACTCTTGAATTAGCTCAATCCACCAATCAAACCCGACCTCGAGCCTGATTCTCTGTACCCCACGATTGGCGTCGAGAATCTTGGTCATTTCTACGAGTTGACCACTAGGGCCTTCGAGTACCAGCCTATTGGCCGAACCCTTCTCTGAAAATGAAGAACTCCAGACTCCCATTGCTTCTCGCCCCTGGGATGAGGTCCAAACCACTCGTTGATGAAACCCTCGGTCCTTCGGATCTTGGGCCAGGAGAGTAGAGCTCGCAAACAGCACCAGGAGAACGAAATGTCGAACACGATTGAATCCGGAGCCGGCTTGAAATTGCATTGATCAAGAGCCTCCGATGCATGGCAGAAAAGTCGGCAATGGCGGCGAGCTCGTACAACCCTTGTCGACCACACAGTTGAATTTACAGTGCCGAAATCCTTCTCCTGCAGAGGCGGTATTCTCTCCCTTACAGATCGATGTGGAGTAGAGATCGATACAGCAGCTGAAGCAGAGCGTGCACGATGGCGTCTGCGCGGCACAAGTCTGCACACCTGCCGTCGAATAACACTGTAGGTTACAGAACTTTTTACAAGCCTTCGCTCTGCCATCGCCCCGGCGCCGGTAGAAGCGCGGAAAGCAGTTGTCATCCGTTTCGAGCACGTAGCCTTCGAAGATCAGGTCGCGATCGGCTCCCGCCGTGGTGCTGACGTGGGTCCCATCCCACTGGAAGGGCGAGCGCGGACCGAACCAGATCGGCGTGGTGGGGAACGGCCCCGAGTGGCCGGTGCAATTCTCGACCATGACCGAGGCCTGGAAGCCGGGGCTCTAGCCGGGACCTACCGAGATCTGGGAGGGAGTGGTGGTCAAGTATTCGTGCTCCTCGCAGCAACCTTCACAGTTGAATCCAATATACCACCGTCGCTGCGAGACCGGGCTTCGGTCCGCGCGATCAGCTCTCCCGAGCCGCCGAGGGAAGTCCACTGGAAGAAGCCGGCTCCGTACCGCGGGTCGAGGGCTCTGTGGCTTTGGCCAGCACCACAACGACGTGAAACGACTGGAAGAGGAGTAGCTGAGTGTGAAAATCAAGAAACTGTTCGGACGAGCAGCTAGACGCAGATGGGGCAGGACCAGAGGACACCGTGAAGCGCACAAGTGCAGGCGCCCAGGAAGCAGAGGGACTCGCAGATAGTGTTTGCGCAGCACCGCTGCGCAGTGGACTGGAGGCAAAGGGCGTCCGCCAAGGCGGACGCGATGCTACAGCAGCCATGCCGAGTAATGGCGAACGTCACGTCAGCGAACACAAGCCCCGGCCCACATTCCGGATCGGCACCCCCGGGGCAAGCAGTGGCCCCGGCGGGTGCCGCTGAGCGAGTACCGCGAATCGTAGCGTGCCACTCGGCGTATGCGCTCGACAGAACCTTGATGATGGCCCCCCACGCTGCTTCGGCTTCTTCTACTGTGTGAGTGCCCTCGATAATCGGCTCAGGGGGCGGCGTCTGCCTGGGTGCCGGCTGGCCTGGCTCGAGCGCTATCGGGTCGCGCTGCGGCGGCCGAGGCAACATGGTAATGGTGACGTACTCGCCTGTGTCGACGTTTTCGTAGGTTGCCGTATGCTCGGCCTGCACCACCGAGAAACGAAACGGCACACCCTCGAAGAGACACTCGACGGTCTGAGCTCCTCGGTCGTTGATCGAGCAGGTCGTGATCGGAGTCCCGTCGACGTCGAAGAGCTCCATACGGAAATCGCCAGCTTCGAGCCGTTCGAGATGGTAGGTCGCAATGCCGGCATCTAGAGTCTCCGGCCCATTCTTGGGCACCGAAGTGCCGTAGTCTGTGTACTGCCCCTGGCCGAAAGCCGGGGTGGCGAGTAAAACCAGCAATGGAAAGACTCTAATCATTGTTTCCTCCTTTATTTGGATTCATCTTGATCACCCTCCCATACGCCTACCGGCGTCGAGGACTTCGGATTCGGGTTGCGCGGAGCTGACCGCGGAGAAACAGAGGCATACGATCGAGACAGGCCACCACCTCACCATCACATGCAACCTCCTCCTATCGGTATAGATCGAGGTTTGAGCGAATCAAAACACCACGAATTTAGTTGGATTCCACGCCCAAGTCAAGATTTCTACGCAAATTTCCCTATCTGCCTGTCGCCGAGGCCTTGGGTAGCCAACTCGTTGCGCCCTGGTGGTCTGCGGACCAGCGGAAGCGACGGAAAAGATTTCGAGGACGGATCGAGCGAGGCCAGGGACCAGCGGAAGTTACTGACAACGTGGATCTTGCGCCCCGGCAGGTTTCACCCGTAGTCTCTTTCTTCCTGTCGAGCGGGTAGCGGCTCCCCTCCGGCTCCGTGCGGACCACGCCACGGGAGACGAAGCTTTTTGTGAATCCCCTCGGCTTCGGTGGGCCGCGGGCACATACTGGGCTCGTGACCGTGGCGAGGCCGGCTTCCTCCTGGCAAGGGGCCGGGTGGGGCTTGGCCTGCCCTACCTATGGAGGAAAAGAGATGTGGCACTCTCAGTTGCTGGTCAGTGAAATTCTTCTTTCGAAGACGAATCGGCCGGAATCATTTGGGCCCGCACGGGTCCCTCTGCAATTTGGGCCTTGGCATGAACCTGGAGGTTAAGCGAGCAATCTTTTTCGATCGATCTCTTTCTCAAGAGCTTTCACCGCACAAACCAAGGTAGATTCTCGTAGATCGCGGGCTCTGGCTTCGAGCCAAACGGCCTGAATCACCTCGAGACCAGGTTCATTGACAACACCAAAGAAGCTGCCGGAGGCCGATTGGCATACCCCTGCGGCTTCTTTGTTTTTTCCCCTCAGCATCAATACCCGAGCCCACTCGGCGGCGGCCAGTGCTGCTTCGAGTTTTTGGCCAGAGTTCTGAAAGCACTCCAGCGCCTTTCCAAAGACAGCCTCGCTGATGTCCAGGCGTCCTGCTTGGAGCGCAATCCTGCCCTTGTTCCAGATAAACTTGTTCCTTGCTGTTCGACTGACTCTTGGCAAGAGTGCTCGAGCTGCCGTCAGTTGCTCTATACTGCTGTCAGCCTGGGCACGAATAGCAAAGCATCTCGCCTGCCCTAGATGAGAGGCAAAGAGATACTCATAGTCCTTGGGTTCCAAAAATTTCTGTGCTTCCCTAAAGCGACGCAGTGCTCGATCCGTCTTAGCAAGGTGTCCATCGAAATTACCTTGACTCACTAGAATTCTGCCGACACCGCCGCGACAGCCGAACGTCAAATGAACAGCGAGGCCCTCGGTAGAGACCTCGAGCGCAGCTGCGAACCGCCCCCGCGATGCCAACGCCACGGAACAGCGATGCAGTAAGTCGGCTTCGACCCCGACCTCCATCTCGCGGGCGACTGCTAGAGCCTCGAGTATGATCGCGATGCACTTATTGTAGTCGCCGATTTGCCGGAAGCAACTTGCATAAATCCCCTGAGCTTCCAAAAACAGCTCGTCCGCTCCGATCGACTCCCATTTCATATCAAGCAGCTTGATCACGGCTCGGGGCTCGTCCAACCGTTCTCGGTCAAGCCGGCGTATAGCTTCAATCTCCATCGTCCTCCCTCCTAAAACGCCTTCGCGTCGCTGCCAACCCTTTGGATTCGAGAGCACCTTCGGATTCTAGATCAAGACGGAGAATATCGAGTATGCCCGCCGTTGGATGTCGCAGGCCAAAGGCTCGACAGATAAACACCTCAAAGGGAACGCCCAGATTATCTACAACTCGCGCCAACATCTCTATCTTCAATGATTTTCGATGGAATGCTTGGTCTAGCGCTGCTCGGCTGAGGCCGAGAGCATCCATTGTTTTCTTCTTGGAGCCATGACCAACTCGCCGAAACTCGGCCTTCAGCTGTTCTCGAATTCGCTCCAGAACTTCATCGACGATATCGGATTGCCTAGGCATATTCAGAGCTTACACCCCAAATGTCTTCATAGTGAAGACTTTTAGAAAATTTCGCCAATTTTCTGCCATCATTTTTCTCGCTCCCTCTACCCTCTCTCCACCCGAAACGGCAAAGCCTCTGCCAAGGAGGCAAGTCGCGGGATTCGATGTCGTTGCCCGAGCCCACGAGCGCTCCGGGGCACCTCTTCCGGCCTCGCCACGGTCACGCGGGCGGTGCTGGCGCGAGGCGCTCCCAGGCTCCGCGGGTTTCGGGCTCCCTGGAGGCTCTGGACCTCCAGGGCTTTCTCGAACGAGCAGATCCCCTTGCAACCCAGAAAGGAGAGCCCCCATGAAACCCGAACGCATTCAAGAACGCCTTCTGGAGAAACCCGAATGGACACCGATGCCCCTGGCGCTCGAACGGCGGTGGGCTTGTAAAGGTTTTCTCGAAGCCACACGCTTCGCCCGGCTCGCCGAGCGAATTCTCGTCGACAGTCCGGTGGCGAAGGAAATCACACTGAGCGACCGCGAGCTGCGAGTGCGTTTGTTCCTCGAAGAATCCGTGGCGGCCGAAGCGATCTTCGAAGCTCGCGACCGGCTCGACGCGGTCACTTCCGTGCAGGAGGGTTGAGCGTGGGGATGGGAAGAGGGGCGGGAGCGGACGCTCAGATGCAGCAGGCGTTGCGCGAGCTGCTCACCCGGGGCCGTGAGTGGTTGCGAGGCACGCAGGCCTGGATCGCCCAGCTGCCGAAGGCTCTGCGGTATCCAAGCCTCGAAGCCTTGCAACCATCGCTGGCGGCCGCGCTGCGGGAGCTGGCGAGGGAGCACGCCCGAATCGATCTCGAGCTTCTGCTCGAAACGGGCACGGGCTGGCAACACCCGGCCCAGGCGCTGCTCCGCCCTCGGGCCCCGTATGCCACCCTCGCCGAGCTCTCGGCCGAGCGCCTCGCCGAAACCCGCGACGAGGCCGAGTGCCAACGCCTGCAGCACGTACACGACCGGCTGGCGCTGGCGGCAGCGATCGAAGCCTCGGCCCGGGCCCGGCGGCTGGCCCGGGCCTGCGTCCCCCTGCTGTCGGAGCTCGCCACGGCCGAGGACCAGAGCTCCGGAGCCCGGCAGCCATGAGGCGGCACGACGAGCATTTTTTGCAGCCGCGGCTGTACCGGCTCGCCAGCGAGGGGATCGAGGCCCCCGACCGCGTGCCCCTGCTGGTGCACCTGGGCACCGGCTGCTCGCATTGCCGCCGGGCCCTGTGTCGCCTGGCGAGGGAGCTGCAACCGGGCGAGCTGGAGCCGGCACCGGTTCGGCCGACGAGGTCGGGAGCCGGCGGCCGAGAGGCCGGTATCGGAGCCCGGGCGGATCGCGACCCGGCGACCTCGCCAGACCCCATGGTCCAGGCTCTGCGGCGGGCTCTGCAAGTTGAAGCGGGTCGCCAGGAATCGGCCGGGCTGCTGCCGGCGCACGTTTGGGCGGCGCGAAACGCGCTCCGGTCTCCTCTCGGTTTCCCGCGCCTCGTGCTCGAAGAGCTGCGGCATCTCCAGCTCTTCGAGCCGCTGGGCGATCCACTGACTCGGCCCATGGACTGGTTGGGAGACCTGGTCGCCGCCTACCGGAGGATCCGGGGCCGGATTCCCGAGGCCGCCAGGCCTCCCTTCGCTGCAAGGTTCGGCGAAGGGATGGCCCTGACCTGGATCTACCTGGCCGACGACGCCTTCTCGGCGGGCCGAGTCGAAACGGGTGAGCGGGCTCTGCACATCGCACGCCGACTGCTCGATTCTCTCCGCGGAGACCCGTGGCGCGAGGCCAGCCCGCAGCATCGAGAGGTGCTCGCCGCCTTCGAAGAGACTCGGGGCGAGTGGGCGATGCAGGATTCGCACTGTGACCGAGCCCTTCGTTGCTTCGCAGCCGCCGACGAGCTCCTGCGCGGAGTGCCGATTCCCCATGCCCGCCTGCCGGCACGGATCCGCCAGGCCTTCGCTCTGTGCGCGAAGAAGGACTTCGCCGCAGCCGCCCGGATCTTGCGCCAGATCGAGCCGGCCGCCCGGGCTTCCGGCTCTTCCCGAATCTGGCTCGAAGCCGTTCACATGCGAGCCCTCGTCGAGCTCGAGAGCGGCGACCTCTCGCAGGCTCGGCATCGCCTGGAAGCCCGGGCCGGCCTCTACCTGGAGTGGGGCGATTCCGAGATCCTGGACCAACGCGCCTGGATGCTGGGATGTCTTCACTTCCACTCTTTCCTTCGCGACGTCTTTCGCAACTCCTTCTGTCCACTCACCGAACCACGAGGAGAGATCGTATGAGCACACCCCAACCGACCCTGACGCCGGACCAGATCGAAGCCCTGCAACCGCTGACCCCCAGTGAGTGGGAGATCATGCACATCTGCTGGCAGCTGGAGGAGGCCACTCTTTCGGAGATCGTGGCACGGTTCGAAGAGCGCCGGGGCTCTCGGGATTTCAAGGTGGTGCAACTATTGCTCCGGCGCATCAAGAACAAGGGATATCTCATCTCCATCACCGGCAACCTACAGGCTCGCCACCGCCCTCTGGTGCCTCGGCTCCCGGTGTTGCGGCGAGAATTCGAGAGATTCCTGAGCCGGGTCTCGGACGGCGACCCGGAGATGCTCGGGCGGATGGCGGGATGGATCGAGGAGCGGCTCCGCGGGAAAGGGGTCGGAGGGTAGGATATGCTCGGTCGGCATTTCGAGTCGAGGAAAGGCCGTTGGACCGGGAAACGATCAGCAGGTCGGAGCCCGCTGATTTCAAATTGGGAGATTGGTGGGTCCGGCCCCAGCGCAACGAGCTGGAACGGGCGGACGACACGGTGCACGTGGAAGCCCGCTCCATGGCGGTGCTCGTCTGCCTCGCCCATCACGCTCCGGGAGTCGTTACCAAGAAACGCCTGTTCGCCGAGGTCTGGAGCGATTCGCCCTATGTCGGCGACGACGTGATCAGCCACGCGATCTGGGAGCTGCGCAAGGCGCTCGGCGACTCGGCCCGTTCCCCCTCGTACATTCTCACCGTCCCTCGCAAGGGGTACCGCCTGGTGGCCGAGGTGTTGCGGCCCCAGGGCTCGCCCCTGCCCATGGAGGGTGTCCGGATCGGCCACTACGACCTGGGCGAGGAGATCGGCCGGGGCTCGATGGGTGTGGTCTACCGTGCGGAAGATCGTCGCCTCGGGCGTACGGTGGCGATCAAGTTCCTCGCGCCGGAGCTGACCCGCGATCCCAAGGCCTGCCGGCGTTTCGAACGCGAGGCACGGCTGGCGGCCTCGCTCGATCACCCCAACCTGGGCACGGTGCACGAGGTCGGTGAGACCTCCGGAGGGCATCGCTACCTGGTGCACGCCTTTTATGTCGGCGGCAGCCTGAAGGACCGGTTGGCGACGGGGGCCATCGACACCGCCGAGGCCCTGCGCCTCACCCGTCAGCTGGTAGCGGGCCTCGCTGCGGCCCACCAGCGCGACATCGTGCATCGCGACATCAAACCCGCCAACCTCCTGCTCGACGAGCACGGCACCCTCAAGATCTGCGATTTCGGCATCGCCAAGCTCCTCGGCGGCACCGACCTCACCCACACCGGAGCCCCCCTCGGCACCCCCGCCTACAAATCCCCCGAGCAGGCCCAGGGACACACCGTCGACCACCGCACCGACCTCTGGGCCGCCGGAGTCGTTTTCTACGAGCTCCTCACCGGACGCCGCCCTTTCGACGGCGAATACGAGCAGGCCGTGGTGCGGTCGATCTTCGCGCGAGCCCCTCGGGCCCTCGAAGGCCCCCGCGGCCAGCCCTTGCCCGAAACGCTCCGCGCCTTCATCGAGAAGGCTCTCGACAAGGATCCGGCGCAGCGCTTTCAGAGCGCGGAAGAGATGGGCCTGGCCCTGGACAAGGCCGAGCGCGGGGAGCCGAGGTTCGCAACGCCTCGCCGAAAACGCTGGATCGTGCTGGCGGCAGGAATTCTCGCGGCTCTCCTCGGCTCGATGCTCTGGTCGACGGATTTCTTGCCATCGAGCCTTTTTTCGATTCCGGATTTTTCCTCCAATCTGAGCCGTCGCAGCGCCGTAACGCTCTCAGAGCCCGATCCCGCAGGCGATCCCGAGCTTCTCCTGTTCCAGGGCCGAAAAGATTGGCTCGCGGGAAACCACCCCGAGAATCTGGCAGAGGTTCTCCGTAAACTCGAGCTCGTGGTCCGAACGGATCCGTCGTCCGCCGATGCCGTGGGGCATCTCGCCGTCTTTCTCGCGGAGCGATATTTCATCGACAAGAGCCCCGAGAAACGCCGACGCGCTCTGGAGCTGGCCGAGACCCTCGCGGCTCTCGACTCGGCGTCTCCCCTCGACCGGGTCGCCCGAGCCCGGATCGAGCTCACCGACGGGAATCTCGCGGCCGCCGAGAGGCTGGCCCGGGAGGCCATCGAAATCTGGCCGACCTGTGATCGCGACGATCTCTGTGATCTGGCGTATCGATGCCTGGTCGATCTCCACTGGCTCCAGGGCCGGTTCTCAGACGCCTGGAGCGTGCTCGACGTGTGTGAGGAAACCGGTGGTGGATACATCCGCTGCACCTTGAAGAAGGCACAGCTCCACGAGCACCAGGGGAACCTGGACGAGGCCAAGCGTCAATATCTCAAAGTCCTCGAGCTTTCGGCCAATCAGACCACCGCGCTCTCCGACTATGCGCTCCTCCTGCTGGAAAACGAGCAGGAACGAGAATCGATCGAGATCTACAACCAGCTCCTGAGATTCACCACCGATCCGATCGCCTTCAACAACAAGGGAAACGCCCTGTATGCTCGCCGACGTTGGAGTGATGCGATGGATGCCTATCGCGCCGCCCACGACGGATTCACCGAGCAGGGTCGCAAGGTACCTACACCCCTCGTCAACATGGGTGATATCGAAGTCGAGAGAGGGAATCCGGAGGCGGCCCGAGGGTACTACCGATCGGCCCTGGAGGTGTTCGAGTCGATCGAAGACCCGAGAGTGATTCGACAGGGACAGATGCTCGTTTGCCTGGCCAAGCTCGGACGATTCGACGAGGCCGAGGCCGGCATGGCCCGGATCCTCGACCAGGCCACACAATTTCCCCAACTCCTCAAGTATCGGGCAATCCTCCTGGCGCTCCAAGGTCGACGAGCCGAGCTGCTCGAGGCCGTCGCAGCGGGTCGGCAGGCAGGCCTCCTGCCTGCCGACTTTCTGGACGACCCAGCTTTCCTACCCTACCGTGAGGACGAGGAATACCTCCGGGTCGTCGAACCGGAGGCATCCCTCTTCATCAATCCTCGCTGATCGAACCTTCAGCCACCCCCCGGATTGCCCTGGGCCGACTCTCCTTCGGGCTGTGGACCGCCACCTCGGGGATCGCCGCCCGGCTCTCCCGGCGCTCGACCGCGTCGGGCCCGAGAGCCCTGGACCGGATCGGCTCCTTCGGCAGAAGGCCTCTCTCGCAGCTCACGGAAGCTGCTCCTCGGCTCGAAGATGGGTCGCAAGGAGAAGCGTAGATCTCTTTCCAGAATGGAGATATCGGACGCCAGGGCGAACTCACCGAAGGGTGATCCCGGGGTATCTCCGGCGAACAACATACCTACCGCGTAGTAGACGCGCTGGACCTCGCGCTCGTCCTGGTCGCACTGACGGTGGAGATAACTCTTTGCTTGTTCCAGCACGGCGCCCAGGAGCTCTTCCATGCTGAGCCTCTTTTTCAAGATCTTCAAGAACCAATCTTTCGCAGGAAGGCTCGGCTTCTCGAGATCTTGCTGCAATGCCTCGAGAAACCAGTCGTCGCCCGGCTTGTAGCTATCGAGCCCGATATCTTCGATCTTCTTCTTGAAATCCTTCTCGAAATCATCGCTCGGTTTGTGAGGACTCTTCTTGCCAGCCGGAACAGATTTCCCAGAAGACTCAAGAAGATCATCAGGACAGTTGCGAGCTGTCAGACGGGGAAGCTTGTTCTCGATCTTCCTGATGACCTCAGCGGGATTCTTGCAAGACCCTTTCTGGAGCTCTTCCTCCAGCAGAAGACAGAGATCTAGAAGAAAACCTTCCGCATCATCGACCCGATCGAGCTGAGCTCTCCAGCCCTTGAATGCACCCTCGATTTCTCGACAAAGCACCAGAGAATCACCAAGCTTTTCGACCACTTTGCCCAGCTGGATCAAGCAGTTGAGAATCTTCTCACATTGACCTAGAGGGTCAGGCGCTGCACAATCGATGACCCGACTCCAAATAAGAACCGAAATATTCCTTTCAGGCCCGAGATCGAACTTGGCCATTCCGATTTCCTCGAGAGAACGCAAGGCGACCTTTATCTTGTTCTCGAAATCCCTTTCGGAGAATCCACCTGCATTCCTGCAAGCCTCCAACATTCGCTCGAGATGCCTCGCGCATAGCACTGCTTTTTCCAGGTAAGCCTCTACTTTCTCGCGAATCTTGCGAATCGATTCCGTCGACTTTTCGATAGATTCTTCCAGGGCTCTGCCCGTGCACCCGCAATCAGGATTGCAGCAGGTTGGCGGAACCTGCCCGCTGGAATCAGAATTGCAGCAGGATGGCAGAGCCAACCCACAGATAACCTTGCAGACCTCACACCAAGTACATTTTCCACAAGCCACACAGCACTGACACCCAGAGCAGGATACACATACCGGGCATTCTTCGCACAGCAAACACCTCTCGCACCGCGTGCATTTCCCACACTTCGAGCATCTCTCACACTTCTCACACTTCTCCCGTTTCGGGCATTTCTCCTGCCACCTCTCAAGCTTCCGTACCATGTCTGCACAGATCACATCGACGGCTTTCGTATCGCAACAGATCCGAAGCCACCGGCAGAGTTTCTCGACATTCTGTCGCAGCTCCAGAGGTTTCAGCGAGGTGACGACCAGAGACCCCGAATCTCCCACCTGGCTCACATCTTCTCCTCTGTAGAGAGGGGCAATGTGGAATTGATCTCGGAAGTAGCGAACGAAACCCCCACCGTAGTCGATGTTGGTTGCCAGCTGGATCCCGTCGACAAATCCCTGGCTGAACCCGGTGGTCCGCCCCCACTTCCTCACCTCCATGTTGAGCTCCGGTTCCAGGTAGCCGGAGATCGGATGCCACAGGCCGAGCACCTCGCCCGAAGCGTAGTGGCGCCTGCTGGCGAGCTCCGCCAGGGCCGCATCTCCCTGCTCGCCGAGGTGCCAGCGCTTCAGGTAAGCCACTACATCGTTCTCCGTGCCCCCATCGAAACGCGCCGGCTGATAGGTGGGTTGCCCGACCCGGGCCCCGGTAGTGCCCGCCAGGACATGCCAGTTGCTCAGAATACAGGGAGTCCCGTCGGTCCGGTCCCAAACCAGGGTGCCGAGGGTTCCCGCCTGTTCGGTCACGCTGCCGATGCTTACCCCGCCGACGAGAGGGTTGACCCGTCCGCGCCCGACCAGGAGTAGCTCGTCGTCCTGCTGCTCGACACCTCTCTTCGGGGCCTTGACGAAGACTCCACGGTCCGCGTCACCGCCAGGATGTACGATCGAAGGTCGGTAGGTTGCATTGATGACGTCGATCGGCACACCACAGATGCACAGTCGAACATCGTGCAGTGTGCTCAATGCATTCAAAGGCTGCGGACAGAAGATACTCAGATCGTCCTTGCGAATTCCTCCGATCGGATAGTGACTCAAGCTCCTCCACAGCTGACTCAGAGACTGATCCTCGGTCATGATCCTCAGCAGATGTTTCCAGCTCGCCGCACCCGATTTCTTGCAGGGATTGTCACCACATGAAGAACGTATTTCTTCGGAGCTCTCGCCGCGAGAACCCGATGCTTCCGGAGAGGATCTGAGTCTGAGGGAAGCGCCCTCGTTGAAAACGTAGTTCGGCAACGTCAGGCTCGCCAGCCCCGCACGAACCAGTTGCTCGGGAGGCTGCTTCTTGTTGACGTGGATTCGGATCGACAGGAAGTTCTCGAACCGGGATCTATGCTCCCAGATCGCAAATCCCACATCGATCGCACTCACCTGATCGAGGCCCAGGGCCTCGCGATGGATCTTCTCGTGGACGTTGCGGGCATGAGCAATGGCCTCCTGCCCTTTCAAGATCCACGCCATTCGCCCTTCGCAGGTGCAACACGTCACTTTCCGCTCATCCAGGGGCACCCCCTTGGTATCCAGATAGTAGTCGGGAAGCTCGCCGTCCGGAGTCAGGGTCTTCACATACTTCTGCCAATCCTCGAGCTTTCTGAACTTTCCCAACAGCCTGCAGTCCTTCGGAACCTTGATCTCGAAGTCGTCCGGGCAGAGATCGGCATTCATCTTCGGTTCGTCTTTCGACGATGGATTCATCTCCACGATATTCCTCCACTGTGATCCGGCCGATCCCCCGGCCCATACTCTTTTTGACGGTAGCCTGCTCGGATTGTATGGCCGAAGGGCACGTCTCAGAGTTTCCACAGGTTCTCTACAACACTCTTACAGGACTTCCCGGCTCGTACCCCCTTAGGTTTTCGGTGCTGTTGCAAGAACTTCGACGGGCCAACCTCGAACATTTCCGGCACAACCAAGGGGCAAAGCATGGACAACAGGAGACAGACAGGGAAGGAGCTCTTCGACGCTTTCTTTCAGAGGATCGAGGCCGCTATTCGATACACATCGCGCCGCAAGCGCCTGTCGGCGGAGGAGAGCCAGGAGCTCTACAGCCGGGTGATGCTGAAGGTCGTAGAGAACAACTACGCGGTGCTTCGGGGGCTGAGGAGCCCTTCGCGGAGAAAGGCTTTTCTGCGGGTCGTGGTGGAGCGGGTTCTGCTCGATCTACGGGTCGAGGAATGGGGACGCTGGCGGCCGTGTGCCCTGGCCCGGAAGCTCGGCCCCGTGGCGATCGAGCTGGATCGGCGGATCAACCGAGACAACGTGCCTTCCGAAGACGCGATTCGCGAGCTGTCGACTCGGATGAACGGGCACGGTCGCGACCAGATGGAGGCCCTTGCCGCGCGGCTACCTCGCAGGAGCGGGCGGCGCATCGTGAACGACGAGCAACGGCTCGCGGAAATCGAAGCCGGCACGTCCTCGAGCGAACGAGCCGAAGCCGCCGAGGCCCGCAGCTCGTCGCGCCGGCTCCGCCGGGCTCTGGCCGAGGCGATCCGCAACCTCGAAGGCCCGGATCGCCAGCTGTTGCGACTGCGCTACGGGCGAGGCTGGACCGTGCGGAGAATTGCCGGCAGCCAGAACCTGCCCGCACGCCCGATGTACCGACGCTTCGAACGAAACCTTCACCGGCTCCGCAAACACCTGCATCGCTCCGGAATCCGCTGGGAAGAGGTTGCCGAGACCCTCGGCCATCCCGAGATCGACCTGCAGCTCGATCTCCTCGAGCCCGAAGAGCCCCGGCCTCGCCCGTCCAACCGCTCGATCCGGTCGCGCACCTCGTAGTGGCGCGACCAAGATCATGCTCACTCCTCGGATTCGAACATCGTCTTGATCGTCTCGACATCGACATGGGCTTCGAAGGCGATACCCATGGCGTGTAGGGCGATGGAGACCAGGATTCCGGTGAGGACGAGGCCCACCAGGGAGATCAGGACCGCCAGGGTTCGTGAGAGCCGGTGTCGTGGATGCAGGTCGCCGTAACCAACGGTGGTCGCGGTGATGAACGCCCAGTAGATGGCCTCGGCCCGCGGCCAGCCTTCGAGGCGCCCGGAGATCCACCCCATGGCGATGATCAGGAGCAAGAGCGCCAGGAGGACCGGCGAGGTCAGGGTGATTCCCAGGTAGAGGATTCGGAGGAAGGTCAGGGTAAATTCCATGATGGCTCTAGGAGATTTTCGTGGGCTCTTTCGGCAAATCTCAGAGTTTCCTCAGACTTTCATCCAAGGGGATCGGCGCAAATCAGTCTAGCCTGGACACCCATGCCGCTCTCGAAGGCCTGCGGCTCGAAACGAAATGCAAGGAGGTTGTCCATGAGCTCCACTCGACGTTCTTTCCTACAGAAGACATTGCTCGGAGGCAGCTGCATCCTCTGGAGTCCAACCCTCCGGGCCGCCGAGGTTGCCGCGGGCGACCCCGCCCTTTTCCTTGCCGCGGTGCGTGCCGGCGACCTGGGCGCGATCTCTCACCAGCTCGACGAAGCTCCCGGCCTCCTGGCGACCTGCGACGACCGAGGCCGCAGCGCCTATGCTGTCGCCCTGCTCGCCGGGCAGGGAGCTGCGGCCGAGCTGCTGCTCCACAGAGGCCACCTCTCCGATCTCCACGAAGCGGCCCTCGCCAACGACTGGCCCCGATTCGAAACCCTGGCCCGGGCTGCTCCCGAGAGACTCCATCAACCCCATGCCATCGCCGGCACGGCGATGATCGCGGCATCGATGGGAGGTGCCGGTGGCTCGATCTGGAGAGTGTACCGCTACGGAGGCGATCCCAACTCTTTCGCCTCCGAGCACCTTCCGTTCTCGGCTCTCGGCGCCGCCCTGCAACATCCTTCTGCCCAGATCGCCGAGCAGACCGCCGAAAGCCTGCTGGCCAACGGCGCGGATCCGAACCCTCCCAACGAGAAGGGTGTGACTCCCCTCCACCAGGCCGCGGCCAGGGGATTCGACGACCTCGTGGAGATGCTGATCCGGCGAGGTGCAACGGTGAGCTCGAAGAGCGCTGCCGGCGACACTCCTCGCGACGCGGCGGAGCGAGCGGGCCACGCCAGGGCCGCGGCCATCCTCGCCGCTCACCGCGAGATCCCCCGCGACGACTTCAGCACCGACACGGCCTACGATGTCGACGGGAAGCCGTTTCGAGCGGCCCGCTTCGGCCCGGAAGATCTCCTGCCGGTCCACGAGATGGTCGGTCTGGCCCACGGGCCGCGGGAAGGATGGATCGAGCGGCTGCGGGAGAGGCCGGAGCTCGCCAAGGCGGTAGGAACCTCCACGGAAGGAGCGGTAGAGGCGGCGGCACACATGGGCCGGCCCGACAGCGTCGAAGAGTTTCTCGAACGCGGCGCTCCCTACAGCCTCCCGACCGCGGTGATGCGAGGCGACACACGGCGGGTCCGGGAGCTGCTGGCCGAGGACCCGAAGCGGATCCACGCTCGTGGGCCCCACGACTTCGCTCTTCTCTGGTACCCGGTGATCGGAGGCGGCTCTCTCGAGATGGCCGAGCTCTTGCTCGCCGCGGGGGCGGAGGTGGAGCGCCAGCACAGCCGTGGCACGACAGCCCTGCACTGGGCGGCCCGAGCCGGGCAGCTCGAGCTCGCAACACTTCTGGTGGAACATGGCGCCGACCCCGAGCGGAGGGGGCGCTTCTTCGACGCGGAAGGTGCCACTCCCACAGAAGTAGCCGATGCAGCCGGTCACGAGGCACTGGGACAGTATCTGCGCCAGGTCGAGAGGAGGGTTTGAGCCCGCGGACAACCCTTGCGGGGTCCGAAGGGTCGACGTATCCTCCGGCCATGCCTTCGGATCCCGCTCCGGCAGATACCCCTGCCGACCCGACGAATGCCGAAGACGGCAGGATTCTGGGGCCCGAGGTCCGCCTTGGCGACCTGATCTTCGTCCCCTCGACCGGTGAGATCCGTTCAGAGACGGGCGAGACCGCTCGGCTCGCACCCAAACCGGCAAGACTTCTGGCCATGATGGCCCGCAGCCACCCGGCGGTCGTCGGGCGGGAAGAGATTCGCAACGAGCTCTGGCCCGATGTGCAGGTCGACTTCGACCAGAGCTTGCATTTCTGTATCCGGCAGATCCGGTCGGCCCTGGGTGACTCGGCCCGGGAACCTCGATTCGTCGAGAACCTACCCCGCCGCGGCTACCGCCTCCTGGTCGCCCCCGTCCGCGAAGAAACGCCCATGGCCCGGCCAGACGCCGATTCCCCGATCGGCATACCGGATCGACCCCTCCGACGCAGAGGATGGGGAGCCGAGCACCTCGTCGCGGCTCTGTCCCTCGGGCTCACCGCCCTCGTTTTGGGTCTACTCTTTGCCGACAGACCGCGGTCAAAGGCACCGACTCCTGTCACGGACCAGGCTCCCCGGCTGGCCATCATGTCGTTCCGCGCTCCGGAAGCCACGGGGCTCGAGACGAGCACCATCGCCGATCTCCTTCTCGCTCGTTTCGGCCATCTCGGCGTCGAGCAACTCGAGGTCATCGGCCCGAGCAAGACGGCCACCTACGGCACTGATCTCGTCGCGGTCGCCCGCTTTCTGCGAGACAACGAGGCCGACTTCGTGGTCAACGGCAGATTCCTGCCCCCCGATGGAACCGGACGGCTGCTGGTCGAGGTCATCCGCGCCTCCGACGATGCCCACCTCTACGTTCGGGCCTTCGACGACCCGGAAGCGATCGAAGCCATTACCGATGAAGTGACACGGGGACTGGAAGAGGTCTTGGGAGTCTCGAGCGCTCCGGAGCGGTGACCGAGCCGAGGGTTCTGCTCCGGTGAGGAATCAGGGATTCCGAGCCGAGCCCTTCCCGCCCTTGCCGCCCTCTTCGAGCCGCCGTGAGACCAGAGCACCCAATCGGTCCAGGGACGATGCCCCGACGGCCGGACCCTCGAGCACGAGATCGGCGAGCTCGCCGAGGCGGTGTGTTTCTGCCACGGTGAGCGGGCGCGGGGAGACGACGATCACGGGTAGCTCTTGCCATTCTTCGTGGGAACGCATTTCCGCCAGGAACTCGAAGCCGTCCATCTGGGGCATTTCGAGGTCGAGCCAGATCAGGTCGGGTGGCTGATCGGCCAGGCGGGCGAGAGCGACGAGACCGTTGCTGGCCTCGTCGACGCTGCACCGGTCGCCTTCGAGCCGGGAGCGGATCGCGGCCAGGGTCTCGGCACAGTCGTCGACCACCAGGATCCGCCGTGCCACGGCTGGCCCACGGCCCTGGCGCTCCAGCCAGGCGGCCAGGCGGCCCGGTGCGAGATCGGCGTGGGTCCGATCGGTCACGGCCGGGGCTCCGTCCCGGGCCTCGCGATCGGGCAGGCTCCAGAGGATCATCGGAATTTCGACGGTTCTCGTCTCTTTTCCGAGGGCCGCCAGCAGTGGCCAGGCGCCCATGTCCGGGAGCAGGAGAGCGAGAACGTTGGCGCGCGGATGGAGCTGGCGCGCGAGCTCGAGCG
>CAZMEL010000163.1:0-17861 GCA_964565225.1 uncultured Thermoanaerobaculia bacterium
GGCCTCTTCTATCCGACAGAGATGGAGGCACCGAACGGGCGCTGGAAACTGCTGACCTACCGCGACTCGGCCGGAGTCTTTCCGGACCGCGGCAAGGGTCTTCCGGCCGATCCCGTGCTCGCTTCGAGCCCGGTGCCGCTGCTCGAGTCGATCGAAGACGAATGGGGCCGTCGCCTGCGCCTGCACTACGAGCTACGCCCGACGGGCCAACGCGTGGTCCAGCGGGTCAGTCTCGAAGCGCCCGGCCAGAGCGAGATCGATCTCGCTCTCTTCGAATATATCGAGCTGCCGGTAACCGGTGGCCAGCGCACGGTGGTCTCGAAGAAGCTGAGCCCCGGCGGCCATGCCTACGAGCTGCACTATGGCTCGGGACCCTCCGGCGTCGGAAACTCCTGGGTTCTCGATCGCCTCGTGTTGCCGAGTGGCGGCGCCGTCGAGCTCGGCTGGGCGACGGTGGCTCAACCCTACTGCCCCTACCAATACTTCAACCAGATGACCGGCACCGTGGAGCTCGAGGGCAAGAACCTGCTGCGGCTTTCTTCGTTGCGTCACGCCGGTCAGAGCTATGGCTACAGCTATGAGACCGGCGAAGACATCTCCGAGCAACACGACGGATCCTGGGTCGTGCGACGCACCAGCGAGGTGCCCGGCGGCGAGAATCACGAGCGCCTGACGCAATATCACCACGAACGGACCTACGCCGTGGGCTCTCCGCCTTCTTCGTCGAACGAATGCCAACCGATCGCCTTTCCCAAGGCAAAGGCCCGCCTGGCCGGGCGACCGATCCGGCGACTGACTTCGCATGGCGGTCCCCCGGGCTCGATCATCGAGACCAGCTCGGGCAACTTCACGTTTCTGCCCGGCGGCACGCACCGGCGCCAGGAATGGGCCCACACCCTGGTGACCCTGCTGCGGCCCGGCAATCCCCTCGACCTGCGCGCCGACATCGTTCCGAAGGTGCCGGTGGAGCTCGAATATGCCGAGAAACGCGACGGCCGGGTGTGGACGACCCACACCGACCGAGGACCTTCGGACCAGGCCTTTACGGCACCTTCGTTCGACCTGCCGACCCGCATTTCCACCTACCGCTCGGATCGGCCGGACCAGCGGATGATCCGCACCTTCACGCACGAGAGCCGAGTGGTCGAGGGCCACGGCCTGACCACGACGATCGCCGATCAACCCCATGTGCTCGGCCTCGTGGTGCAGACCGAGCGCGCCTACGAAGACGGGGACGTGCACACGGTTTCCCGCCAGGAAAACGAATACGCCTCGGGGCGCCATCCCCTTCTGCTGCGGCGATCGACCTACACCGGCCCCGACTCGGCGCAGGAAGAGAGCTGGAGCTACTTTCCGAGCTCGAGCGCCTGGCATGGCCTGCAGCAGCACCACGATCGGGGCGGAAACGACGGCTTCTCGCCGAGCCCGATCCGAACCGAGATCGAGGCCTATGCATTCGGCCAGGCCAGCCTCGTGCGGCCGGCGATCGGTCCGCCGATCGAGCGCGAGGTGCGGAGCGACGGATCGCTGGCCTCGCTCACCGAGAACGGCGTGCGACGAGACTTTTCCTACGACGTGGACGGTCGCTTGATCCGGGCCCGTGTTCCCGGCAGCTCCCAGGTCGACGCGATCACCGAGTGGAGCGCCCCCGGCGAGCCTTCCGTCCACACCCGCTGGATGGGCGATCGGATGATCGATCGCCAGACCCTGGATCCGTGGGGTCGACCGGTGAAGACCGAGCTCTTCATCGATGCCGCGACCATCGCCACGGCGACGACCGGCTACGACTCCCTCGGACGGATCGAGAGCGAATCGAACGCCAGCGGCGCGCGCCGTTTCTTCACCTACGACGTGCTCGGTCGGGTGCGCACGGAGCGTGTATATCTCGGCGATCCGAGCGGTCCGCTCCTCGAGAAGATCGACCACCACTACACGGCACCGAGCGGCGGCCTCGAGAGCACGACCACCACGTTCCACCAGGTCGACGGTCCGGGCACCACGGTGCAGGTGCAGGAGAAGGACTTCTTCGGTCGGCGCCTGCGCTCCGCCACCACCAAGGACGGCGAGACCCATCAGACCCTCGAGAGCTATCGCTTCGTCGATGGGCTCCAGCGAACGCTGATCGCGCCCGAGGGCGGCACCGCCCTGGCTTCCGAGCACGCGCCCCGGCTGGTGGAGCGCGATTGGCTCGACCGCCTGACCCTCGAATGCCATCCCGAGCACCTCTGCTTCACCGATGCGCCGAGCTTCGAGCCGATCGACCCGACGCGGACGATCCGGTACCGCTTCGACGGCTACGGACGTATGGTCGAGTCGACCGGCCCCGGCTCCGAGGGTGCGCTCTTGGAGTACGACACGCTCGATCGCCTGGTGCGACGCACGGACGCCACGGGTGATTCCGAGGGCGGCGTCGCCGCCGTCGTCACCGCGCGCTTCACCTACGATCCTTCGACCAACCAGCGCATCCTGGCCGAGTCGTTGCCCGGCGACGCCGCCGCGGTGGCCGACGAGAACGGCGCCTTCGACCCGCTCAACCGGCCGACCGAGATGGCCACTCGCATTCCCGAAGCGATGCCGGCGCCCTACGACCTCGCACCGTCGACCTACTGGCTCCACGGAGACCGGCTGAAGCTCACGTGGGCTCGCGCCGCGGCCGTCGACCGCTACCGGGTCGAGCTCCAGAGATTGGGCCCGGCACCGCCGAGTGTCGAGTCCGTGCCCCCGCTCGCATTCCAGGTTCCGACCTCCGGAGAGAGCGAAGTGACCTTCGAGCTCGACGAGGCGCAGATCCAGGCCGCCGTCGGTGAGCTCGGCGGTGTCCCGGGGGCTTCGGTCTACCTGCAGGATCTGGCAGCGGACCCCGACTTCCTCCTCGATCCCTCCGACCAGCTGGCCTATCGCTGGCGGGTCTACGGCTGGCGCGGCGAGGAGCCGACGCTGTCTTCGTCCTGGGTCGTGCTCGACCATCCGATCGGTCCGGACGACTGCCACTTCGAGCACTTTCGCGTGCGAGACGGAGTCGGCGAAGGCGCCCTGGTGGAGTGGAGCACGGCGAGCTGTCCGGAGCAGGGCCCGTTCGAGGTGCGCCTGATGACCACCGTCGAGCACCCGTCCGCGGGCTGCTCTCTGGAAGACGCCCTGTTCGCGGCCGACAAGCTGGGACCCAAACGTGCCTACTTCATGGTGACCGGATGGGATATGGAAGACGGCGCGCCGGTGCTGCCGGCGGATCCGAACGCGCCGCAGTGCGCGCCGGTGTCCGAAGCCTCGTTCCGAGGCGTGGTCAGCGACCCGGAGGGGCAGGAGGTGCACGCCGTCGGGCCGCAGATCGGCCGGGTCGTGCAAGGCGGTGTCTGCGACGTGCGCAACGTCAATGTCATCGATGGTCTCGGCGGAACGGCGCCGGCCATCCGCTGGCAGACCCAGGACTGCGAGCAAGACCTGGTCGAGCTGGTGGCGACGGCCGAGGCGACCGGACCGGACGCGCTCTCCTGCCGCGAGGTCGGAGTGCTCGGCCAGGGCCCGTCGGGCCAGGTTCTCGCCCACTTCATGTTGGACGGCTACCCCGGCCTCGGCGGCGTCGAGTGTCCGCCCGTCCAGTGGGCGTACTTCCATGTCCGCGTCACCGCCAGCGACGGCGAGATCTTCGAATCGACCCCGATACCGGCCTTCGTCGAGCCCGAAGGCGGACTCGTGGAGGGGTGTTATACACGCCTCTTCACCGAAGCCACGGCGCCCGGCCTGGTGCCGATCATCGGCTGGGAAACCCGCAACTGCGAAGGTCTCGAGGTCGAGCTGACGCGCAGCACGGTCGGCGTGCCCCAGGATCTGCGCTGCCTCTTGCGCAACGAGCTGTGGCAGACCGCCGGTTTCGGCGCCCGCGACGCCAGCTTCATGGTCTACGGATATCCCGGCGAGCAGGGCGTCTTCTGCGACCCGGTGGCAGACATGGTGGCCGCCGGTCGCGATCGGGTGGAGTTCGACTTCGCGATCAACCTTTGGGACCCTCAGAGCGGATCCCTGGCCGAGCCCCAGAACCTGATCAAGAAGACCCTGCGGGCGACCTATTCGTTGCCGCCGGCCGGATCGCCCGAGGGTGCCTGCCGTATCGACTACTTCGCCGTACAGAACGGCCTGCACGGTCGCCTGCCGCAGGCGGTTTGGGGCACGTCGGGAAATTGTCAGGCGGTGCGCCTGCGGGTCTATACCGATGAATCCCTCGAGCCCGCCGCCTGTCGCCTGAACGGCGAGGTCTGGAGCCGCGAGCCCGACGGCCCGAACGCGCTCACCTTCATGGTCGGCGGTTACGACATCGGCCTGGCGGACGACTACGACGGCACCTTCGACTGTCGCGGGGAGGCCGGTGGCAACGGCACGTACGGCCAGGCCCTCCGCGAAGCGGGCCTGGTGCTCGAAGCCGAGGGCCCCGGCGGTGTGGTCGTGCGCTGGCCGGCGTCCGACACCGAGCCGGTGGTCAACCACAACGACCAGATCCACCCCGATCTACCGGGTATCGAGGATCCATGCGAGATCCTGGACTTCGGCATGTACCAGCCGCCGATCCCGGGCCTGCAGCCGACCGACAGCCTGCCGATCGTGTCGTGGTCGACGAATTGTCCGGCGGAGAGCCGCTACGAGATCAGACTCCTGGTCTCGACCCACTCGATCGACGGCCATCCCTTCTGCCGGCTCGACGACAAGCTCCTGTCGAGTCACCAGAACGGCCCTCTGCCGCTCCGCTTCTTGCAGACCGGCTGGTGGGACGAAGTCGAAGGCACCCATCTCTGCCTGGGCCGGGAGGCGACGGTGAGCCTGTACCTCGTGGACACCCAGACGGGTGAGGTCGTGCCCGGTCAGAGCCGCGGGCCCCAGCACGTGAGCTATAGCGGGCCGATCTCCGGAGATCCGCCGGTTCCCGCCTGCGCCCATGGCTGCACCGGCACCTCGTGCTCGAATCCGACACCGACCTTCGCCGGTCTCTCGTCGGCGCCGCAAGCCGGCACCGACTGCGTGGCCGTGCTCGGCTGGCAGCCGGGAACCTCCCACTGTGGCGGCAGCCTGCGCTACGACGTCTACCGCGGCGCCCACCCCGGCGTCGAGGCGGACTCGGCGTTTCGCATCGCCTCCGGAGTGGTCGGTACCTCATTCGAGGACTCGACGATCATCGCCGGCGGCAGCTACTACTACGTGGTGACCGCCGTGGACGGCGCCAGCGGCGTGGAATCGCCGGCCGCACCGGCCCGGCGTCTCGAGGGGTCCTGCGCGGCACCGGCGGGCCCGCCCTTCCGTGTGGACCCCGAAACCATCGACGCGGGCGACTCGGCGACGTTGAGCTGGGATTTCGCCGACGCCGACAACTTCCAGGTGGTCGGCTTCGGGAATGTGCCGGCGGTCTTTCAGGCCACGGTGACGCCGCAGCAGAGCGTGTCCTACCAGGCCTACGTCACCCACGGAGACACCACCACGTCCTACCGGGTGGATCTCACGGTTCTCGGGGGACCGACCGATCCACCGGTGCCCGGAGGCTCTTGCGACCGGCCCTGCAGCGAGAGCGTGATGATCAACGGCCAGGAGCACTACTGCCGTGGCTTCGGAGCCTGGGACGGTGACTATCAAGTCGATCAGTCGCCGGTCTGGCTCACTGTCGAGGGTTGGCAGGACTACGTGCACGACAGCTTCGGCCAGCCGATCTCTCCCTACTGCCTGCGAGCCGTTTGCGGCGGCGGTGAGATTCCGCCGAACCTGTGGCACGAGCCGCACAACGAGCCCTACATCTGGAACAGCGACGAGTCCCTGGCGGAGAACGGCCTGGAGCTGGCCGGCGACGGCTGGGACAACGATTGCGATCTGTTGATCGACGAGTACGGCGAATGAGCTGCCGAATCCCCGACGGGCCATTCTCCCGGCCGTTCATCAACCTTCGAATCCTCTTTTCGACAAAGGAAATAGACATGCAACAGAAATTCCTTCGCGGCACCACCGTGGCCGTGGCGGGGGCGCTCACGCTGCTGATGGCGGCGCCTTCCCGCGGCGAGATCGAAGCCACGACCCGCACCGGCTATGACGCCTACGGTCACCAGGCGATGGTCGAATCACCCTTCGGCAGCCAGCGCCATACAGAGCACAACTATCTCGGCAAACCGACCGCCGTCCGTTGGGACGGTAACCAGGTGGTGGACAACGCCGTCTACGGCGAGCACGGGGCGCTCGAGAGCTTCGACTACGCCGGCCTCGCCGGGCAGACGGCACGGCGCGCGAGCTTCACCTACGACCCGCTCGAGCGTCTCGACTCCATGCAGCTCGCCACGATCGGTGTCTCGGGCCACGACTACCGAGCCAGCGCTCTGCGCTACGACGAACGGGGTCTGCTGCTCGGTTTCGACCGCAACGACCGCGCGGTCGGCAGCACCCAGGTGCAATACGGCTATTCCCCGCAGGGGCAGCTGCGCTCGTTCGAGTGGGGCGGCTCACGCATCGACTACGGCTACGATGCGCGCGGAAATCTCGAGTCCCGCGGCGGCGCGCTCGGCGTTCCCGCCCTGCCCTCGGCCCACTACGACCTCGCCAATCGTCGTGCCGGCTGGGTCTACGACGATGCCGGCCGCCTGCTCGAGGACGACGAACGACGATATCGTTACGATGCCGCCGGGCGTCTCTGCCTGGTGCTCGACCGCGAGACCGGCAGCTTTCTTGCGCACTACCTCTACGACGCCGCCGGGCGCCGGGTGCGCACCCTCGAGCCCGACCGCGTTTCCTACAGCTTCCGCGACAGCGGCGGCGATTTGATCGCCGAAGAGGTGCGCGACCGCGCCCACGAGCTGCAACAAGTGCGCGAGCATCTAATCTTCGACGGCCGCCAGGTGCTGCGAGCCACTTTCGAAGCCGATGCGGCGCCCGAGGTCCAGCTCACCTTCGCCGACCGGCTCGGCCATCCCGCGCTCTCCTGGGGCGATGGCGGCGAGAACGTCTTCGAAGTCTCGCCCTACGGCCTGCCGCTCGCCGTCGGGGGAGCCAAGCCACACGTCGGCGTCCATGGCTACTCGGGCCACGAAAACGACGGCACGGGCCTGGTCAACATGCACGCCCGCTACTTCGACCCGGCCTCGGCCCGCTTCACGAAACCGGATCTGATCCGCGACTTCGATCCCTACCTGCCGGCGACGTACAACCTCTACCAATATGTCGGCAACAATCCGGTGGGCTACGTCGATCCCACCGGTCTGGGCAAGATCAAGTGGAAGAAAGTCGGGCTCGGAGCGTTGAAGGTCGTGGGCAGCATCGCGGCCGTGGCCGGGGCGGTGGGTCTCGTGGTTGCCGCCGCGCCGCTCGCCGCCTCCGTCGGCCTCGTGGCGGCTCTCGGCGGAACCGCCGGGGTGCTCGGTGGCACGGCGCTGGCAACCTTCGGTGTGGTCGAGGTGATCGACGGCGGCGCCAAGGTGTTCGAAGGCTTCGGAGTCGACACCGGGCGACCGCAGGGCGGCTACATGATGGAGGCCACGGGCAACTTCGGCCAGGGAGTCTGCGGGTGCCCGGAGCTGTTTCAAGGAGCCTACCTCACCTCGTACTTTGTCGGTGGCTCGGTCTTCGCCAGATTCGGTTACCTCGAAAAGGTCCCGCGCCTTCAACACGCGCTACACTCGACCCACGTCTACACCGCTGTGCCCGAGGTCTGGTTCTATGCCCAGGAGGTGAAGCGAATGTATGGGGAAGGCCTCTTCGAGCTCATCATGTCGACCGACCTGGTGGTGCACGAAGACGGCACGAAGTCCCGGGTCGACGTCAGCATCGTGCATGGTGACGGGTTGATCGACTTCCTGGTCGACCAGCCCGATCCCTACGACAAATAATCCGCGAGAGGAGTTACTTCGAAAGCGCGTCGAGCCCGGTCCCCACCTCCGAGACGCGCGTTTCGTTCGAGGTATCTTCCGCCTCACCGACGAGGGTCTCCAGCGCGCCGCGCAAGTGCAGCTCGGCGCCTTCGAGATCCCCCTGGAGCTGGCGGGCACGGCCGAGGTTGGCTTCCGCCATGGCGGTACGCCAGTGGTCGGGACCGTGCGTTTCCTCGAGCTCCGCGAGGGCCCAGCGCAGGATCGACTCGGCCTCCGCTCCCCGGCGCCGCTCGAGCAACAGGTCGACGAGGGCCAGGCTGGGGTAGGCGATGGCGCGATGCCCGGCCGGCAAGCGGCGGGCCGTCTCGGCGGCCTTCTCGAACGAGGCCTGGGCCTCGTCCAGTCGTCCCTGGCGACGCTGCATGCGGCCGATGGTCAAGTGAGTCTGTCCGACCAGTGGATGCGCATCGCCCAGCGCCCCGACGCGAATCGAAAGCGCTTCCTGAAACAGTCTCTCAGCCTCGTCGAGCTCGGAGGCTAGCGTCAGATAGTTGGCCAGGTTGCTCGCCATGGTGGCGTATTCCGTCGACTTGCCGGTGAGCTGCTCACAGGTCTCCACCGCGTCTCGCAACATCGCCACAGCTTCTTCGATCCGGCCCATGTCACCGAGCAGCAACCCGAAGGAATTCTTCAGATCCACAACCGCGAAGTGGCGCTCGCCGGAGACGTCGAGGCGGATCTCGAGTGCCTCGCGGAAGTGAGCTTCAGAGACCGCGTAGTCGGCCGTGGCGTAGGCGAGCTCGGCGAGTTTCTCCAGGCCGTCGGCGACCGCCGGATGGGACGGACCGAAGAGCTGGCGAATCAGGGCCATGGATTCACGGTAGGCCGCTTCCGCCTCGTCGAACCGACTCTGCTCCTGCAGCAGGAAGCCGTATTCGAGCAGGGCCTCCGCCAGGTCCCGCGGGTGGTCGGCGAGCTGGCGGTAGAGCTCGATGGCGCCGGAAATTGCCGTTTCGGCACCTTCATAGCGATATTGCAGGCGCAGCACCAGGGCCTGCACCTCGAGCGCTTCCGCGTACGCCGCACGCTGATCGCCGGTGAGATCGGCTCCCCGGTCGAGCGCTTCCGCGACTCTCGCCCCGGCCTCGTCCAGCTCTCCCTCGGTCGCCTCGATCGAGGCCAGGTGGCTCAGACTCTCGACCAGACCGACGACGTCTCCACCGCCCTGACGCCGGATCTCCAGGCCTCTCGTGACCAGCTCTCGCGCCGGCTCGAAGAGGCCGATCTGCTGATAGATCCGGCCCATGGCGTCGAGCATGGCGGCCTGGGTGTCGGGCTGTTGGTGTAGTTCGATGGCGATCCGTTTCGCGCCCTCGTCGAGCAGGGCGCGGGCCGTCACCGTCTCACCGAGGCTCGATTCGGGATCCGAGACGGCGAAGGTGTCCATCAGAAAACGCACCAGGCGCTCCGCCTTGACCTTCTCTCTCTCGGTGCGCTCGACCTGACCCAGCAGCGCGAGCACGAAGGTCGACGCCAGAAGGGCGAGCACGAACGTGGCCAGGCTCGCCACGGCAACCGCCGCCCGGTGGCGCCGGACGAATTTCTTTACGCGATCGACACGGCCCGGAGAGCCGGCCCGGATCGGCCGGTCTTCCAGGTGCCGGAGGAGGTCTTCCGCCAGCTCGTGGGCCGAGGCGTAGCGCTGCTCGGGCTGCCGGCACAGGGCCTGGATGAGGATCGTATCGAGGTCTCCCTCGAGGGCGCGGACCAGACCCGTGGGGCTCGACCCTCGCACCGCGGCGAGCTGTTCCGCGGCCTCGGGATGCTCGGCCGCGTGGTGGGCGAACGCGAGGCTCGGCGGCTCCGGCTCGGACTCGCTGACCCGCTGCATCAAGCCGTAGGGGGTCGACTCCGTGCCATCGTCGAAGGGGTGGAGACCGGTGAGCAGCTCATAGAGCACGATCCCCAGGCAGTAGACGTCGCTGGCGGTGGTGATGCTCTCGCCGGCGATCTGCTCCGGGCTGGCGTGGGACAACGTGAGCGGACTGTGATTCTCGACCGTCGTCCGCAGACCTCGATCGGTCCCTTCCGGCGAGATCAGCTTGGCGATGCCGAAATCGAGCAGCTTCGGGCGGCCGTCCCGGTCGACCAGGATGTTGCTCGGCTTCAGGTCGCGGTGCACCACCAGGTTGCGATGTGCGTAGTCGACGGCCGAGCACACCTCGCGCACCAGGCGAATGCGCTCTTCGAGGCTCGCCTCGGCACGCTCGCAGTAGTCGTCGATCGGCTCTCCGTCGACATATTCGAGCACCAGGTAGGGCTGACCCTCGCCGGTGCGGCCGCCGTCGTAGAGCCGGGCGATGTTCGGGTGCTCGAGATGGGCGAGAATCTGCCGCTCGCGGTAGAAACGCCACGGGTCTCGGGCCGCGCGAGAGCCCGCGGTGACCAGCTTGATCGCCACCTGGCGGGTGAACTCCTCGTCGTCCCGGCTGGCGAGAAACACCGTACCCATGCCGCCGCGACCGAGCATACGCTCGAGTCGGTAGGGACCGAGGCGAGCGCCGGCCTCGAGCGCGTGGCCGGCCGGAACGGGCACGTCGAGAAATCGAGGCGGCCGGTCGAGCGGACCCGTGCCACCCAAATCGTGCTCGATCCAGCGCTCGACCTCCCGGCGCAGGTCGGTGTCCTCGCCACAGGCGGAATCTAGGAACGCGGCGCGCTCGCTCTCGGGCAGCTCCAGGGCGTGGTCGAAGAGCTCGCCGACGAGCCGGTGGCGCTCGGACTCGCTCACCCCGAGGTACCCCCGAGCTCGGCGTGCAGCCAGGCGCGCGCTCGCCTCCAGTGCCGCTTCACCGAGGTCGGAGAGAGGTCGAGAAAGGCGGCCGTTTCTTGCACCGAGAGCCCGCCGAAGAAACGTGCTTCGACGATCCGGGCCTGCGTTTCGTCCCGCGTCTCGAGGCGCTCGAGGGCACGGTCGAGCGCGAGCAGCTGAACGGAGTCCATCACCTCGGCGTACAGGTCGTTCGGCAGGGTGACCCGAAGATGGTCACCGCCACGTTTCTGCGCTCCCTTTTCCCGACAGTGGTCGACCAGAACCTGGCGCATGACCCGGGAGGCCACACCGAAGAAATGGCAACGATTCTGCCATCCCATGCCCTGCCCGGCCATGAGACGCAAACACGCCTCGTGCACCACTGCCGTGGGTTGCAGGGTATGCCCTTGCCGCTCGCCGCGGAAGACACCCGCAGCCGTGCGCTTGAGCTCGTCGTAGACCAGCTCGAACACCACCAGCCGCGCCTGCTCGTCGCCTGCGTCCCACTCCCGCAGCCAGGCGGTGACATCCACGCGATCGGGTCCTCTTGTCTCGCTCATGTCGGTGCTCGCAGTGGGGCCAGGTCGAAGACCGGGCATGGCTCCGGAGAACCGCCCCTACTCTCTCTCTCCTCGATATCTCTCGAACCAGGCGAGGATGTAGGCCACCTTGGCCATGAGCTGGCTGGGGCGACGGGCGATGCCGTGGGAGGCTCCGGGGATGCGGACCAGCATGGAGTCGATGCCGCGGAGCTGGAGGGCCTGGTAGAGCTGCTCGGACTCGGAGATCGGGGTGCGGTAGTCCTCCTCGCCGGTGAGGAGCATGGTGGGTGTTTCGATCTCGCCCGCCAGGGAAATGGGCGAGCGCCGCATGTAGTGCTCGGTGTGGTCCCAGGGAAACCCGGGAAACCAATACCGATAGAAAAAGTTGTAGGAGTCGGCGGTGAGCACGAAGCTGTACCAGTTGATCACCGGCTTGGCCACCACCGCGGCCCGGAAGCGCCGGGTCTTGCCTACGAGCCACGAGGTGAGCACCCCACCGCCGCTGCCGCCGGTGACGAAGAGCTGGTCCGGATCGATGTACCCCCGCTCGATCACCGCATCGATTCCCGACATCAGGTCGTCGTAGTCGTTGCCGGGGTAGGCGTGATGGATCAGGTTGCCGAACTCCTTGCCATAGCTGCTGCTGCCCCGGGGGTTGGTGTAGAGCACCACGTACCCCGCCGCGGCGAAGAGCTGGATCTCGGCAGCGAACCGATCGCCATAGTCGGAGAACGGCCCGCCGTGGATCTCGAGGATCAGGGGATACTTCCGGCTCGGGTCGAAACCCGGCGGCTTGACGATCCAACCCTGGATCTCGCGGCCATCGTGAGACGAGGGGTACCGAATCTCCTCGACCTCTCCGAGCTGGCGATGGCCGAAGAGATCGCGGTTCACGTCGGTGACGCGGCGGGATTCGCCTCCTCGTCGTACCAGGGCCAGATCCGCCAGATGGTGAGGGCTCGACCGGGTGAAGGCGACCAGCTCTTCGTCACCGCGCCCCCCGACGGCGAAAGATCCTCCACCATAGGGGCGACCGATCGAGGTGCCACCCACATCGTCCGCGACCTTCTCCACCGCTCCCGACAAAGAGACGTAACCGACCTTGCCGTTGCCCTGGTCGGTGTAACCGAAGTAGAGACCCCGGCTGTCGGCCGCCCACTCGAGCTGGCGGACGCGGCGGTCGAGATCGGCGGTCAGGAGGCGAGGGTCGCGGCCATCGCGGGTCATCACGTAGAGGCCGGTGACCTGGAAACCCTCGTAGCGCTCGTCGAAACCCAGGTAGGCGATGTGGCGGCCGTCGGGAGAGACGGCCGGGGCGTTGTCGGGTCCGCGGCGATCGGTGAGGGCGCGCATCTCTCCAGTGGCGAGCTCGACCTCGAAGACCTCGCTGTCGTTGGGCTCGAAGCGCCAGTCGTCGCGGCGATTGGCGGAGACGATCAGGAATTCACCATCGGCCGACCAGGCGAGGCCGCCGCGGTGGTGGAATCGGCCCTCGGTGACCTGGCGCGGCGTGCCGCCTTCTACCGGCAACACGAAGACCTGGGTGAAACCTTCTTCGAGATACCCCTGGCCGTCGCCACGGTAGATCATCTCCGAAATCGCCTGGGGCGGCTCCGCCCACTCGGCCCCCTCGGGCTTCTCGGGCAGCTTCACCAGGGGCTCGCTCTTCGCGGGAACGAACATCGAGAAGGCGAGAAAGCGACCGTCCGGCGAGAAGGCCAGGCCCGACGGCGAGCGCGGCAGCTGAGTGAGCCGCGCGCTCTGGCCGGAATCGAGCCAGCGCAGGAAGATCTCGGTGCCGTCGTCGGTGGCGGAGAGGTAGGCCAGGCGATTGCCATCCGGAGAGAAACGGGGGGAGTGATCGCTCACCAGGCCGGTGGTCAGGGGTCGGGGATCTAGCCCCTCGGTATCTGTGATCCACAGGGTCGAACGCCGCCGGTCGTGCTGGATGTCCATGAAGTTGCGCACGAACACGACCCGGTTTCCGTCGGGAGAGACCCGCGGGTCGGAGATGTGCTCGAGCTCGAAGACGTCGCGCAAGGTGAGAAGCGGGCCGGGCGGGCTCTCGGCGATAGCGGGACCGATTCCCAGCAGGGCGACGAGGGCCGAGGCCAAGGCAACGACGGGGCGGACGAGAGCGATCATCGCGTGTTCTCCAGGCATCATGGGGGCGAGAGCCTACCAGACCCGAATCGCCCGATCGGCGTCGTCGGCCCGCACCAGGCGGCCGCCTGGTGCAGAGCTGCGACTGCTTCTTCGGTGGAGCGCCGTGGTAGACTGAGCGACAATACATCGCCTCTTTACCTTCTCTTCGGTGCTTCCCGTGGCCTGCGATTCGACCATCGCTAATCGTCTCTTCCAGCCCAACCTCAACCAGCTGCAGGGCCCCGAGGGGCCGGTCCATCTGGAGCCTCGCACCTCGGCGGTGCTCGCCGATCTGGTGGCGCACGCCGGAGACGTGCGAACGCGCGAGGAGCTCCTCGAAACGGTATGGGGCGATGCCTTCGTCGGCGAAGCGGTGTTGACCCATTGCATCTGGGAGCTCCGCCGGGCGTTTGCCGACGACGCGCGCAATCCGACGGTGATCCAGACCGTGCCCCGGCGGGGGTATCGGCTGATCGCCACGGTTCGGGAAGCCCGGACTCACACCCTGGAGACGATGCTCCTGGTGCGCTTCGAGGGTTTCGCCGAGACGCTCGATCGCCCTCTCCCGGAGGCTCTCGCCACGAGACTGACCGAGCTCGCGGGCGAACATCTCGGACGCCCCGAAACCGGCGAGCTCTCCACCGTCTTGTTCGCTCGTCCCGTCGACGCCGTTCGCTTCGCCATGGCCCTCCACGGAGAGATCGACGGGAAGGCGCGGGCCAGGGTTTCGATCCACCTCGATGAATTCGAGGCCCTGGACCTGACGCCGGAGGCTCCGGATACCGGCGACGACGGGAATCCGGGACGACGCCTGGTGCAACTGGCCCTGCCCGGCCAGACCCTGCTCACCCGCGCCGCCTTCGACCTCGCCCGACGGGCCGAGTCGATTTCCGCGCCGTCCGACCGACCACGGCAGGAGCTTCGCTGGCTCGCCCACGGCCCCTACCTGCTCCAGGGCCAGGACGAGGCGATCGAGATCTTCGAGGTCGGAGTCGAAGGCCTTGCCCCTCTCGTGCCTCCGAACGGCGACGGCGCGAAACGCGCCGAGAGCGCCGACGACACCATCCTCGGCTGGCGCCCGGCTCCCGGCCTCTCGGTCCCCGGGAGGCCGCATTGGGAGCTGGTGGAGAAGCTCGGGGAAGGAGGCTTCGGCGAGGTCTGGCTCGCACACCACCAGAAGACCGGCGATCGCCGAGCCTTCAAGTTCTGCTTCGAGGCGGAACGCCTGCGGGCCTTGCAGCGAGAGGTCACCCTCTTCCGCCTGCTGAAGAACACCCTGGGCCAGCGACCGGACATCGTTCACCTCCTCGACTGGAACTTCGATTCCGCTCCCTACTTCATCGAAACCGAGCACACCGCCGCCGGCAGCCTGGTCGAGTGGGCCGAGGCCCAGGGAGGATTCGGCGAGGTCCCTCTCGCCCAGCGTCTCGAGCTGGTCGCCCAGACCGCCGAAGCCCTCGCCGCCGCCCATTCCGTGGGAGTCCTGCACAAGGACATCAAGCCGGCCAATCTCCTGGTCTACCTCGAGCCCGACCAGCGGCCTCGGGTGCGGATCTGTGATTTCGGGATCGGCCACATCCTGGAACGAGAGCGCCTCCGGGCCGCGGGCATCACTCACGGGGGGTTCACCGAAACCAAGCAGAGCTCTTCCGGCGGCACGAGCCTCTACATGGCTCCCGAGGTTCTCGAAGGGCGGATCGCCAGCACCGCAGCCGACGTCTACGCCCTGGGGGTGTTGCTCTACCAGGCGACCCTCGGCGAGCTCGATCGAGCCGTCGCCACCGGCTGGCGCCGCAATGTGAGCGACGAGATTCTCGAGAGTGATATCGCGGCCTGCGTCGATCTCGCCCCCGAGCAACGGCCCTCCGCCCGCGAGCTGGCGAAGCGCCTGCGCGACCTGGAGGAGCGGCGGCAGCAGAAGGAGAAGGAAGAGCGGGAATGGGAGGAGCTGATCGCCGGGCAGCAGGCCCTCGAGCAGGCCCGGCGACGGCGACGTTTCTGGGTTGCGGCGGCGGGGCTCGCCACTGCCACAGCCGTCCTGGTCTCGCTCTTCGCCTGGCAAGCGGTGGAGGCCCGGGAGACGGCCGACCGCAACCGATCCCGTGCCGAGACCCTGGTTTCCTTCCTGCTCGGAGATCTGCGCCAGACCCTGGCGTCCGTCGGCCGGCTCGACGCCATGGACGGCGCCATCGACCAGGTTTTCTCCTACTACGAGTCTTTCGATGCACGGCGACTTTCCGACCAGGATCTGGCGAATCGTGCCGAGGCCCTGCGTCAGCTCGGAGACGTCCGCCTGCAGCAGGGCCGGCTCGAAGACGCCCAGAGCCACTTCCTCGACGCCGCCGAGCTCGCGCAGCAGCTCACCCGGCGGGATCCTCAGCGGCAGGACTGGCGAGCGAGCTACGCCGACAGCCGCTTCTGGCTCGGCTTCGTGCTCGAGAGACGCGGCGACTTCGAAGGAGCCGAGGCGGCCTACCGGCTGCACCTGGATACTTACGAAGACCTGGTGCGCGAGCAGCCCGACCACAAGCACAGGCGGCGCGAGACCGCTTCGGGCCTGCACAACCTGGGGCAGCTGGCCATCCGCCGAGGCGACCTCGACCAGGCCCTGCGCCTGCACCACCAGGGCCAGGCGCTGCTCCTGGCCCTGGCCGCTGAGTACCCCGACGATGCCGAGCTGACCCTCGCCGTCGCCACCAAACACAACCGCATCGGCGCCATCGAGCTGCAGCTCGGCGAGCTCCGCTCCGCACTCGAAGAATTCCGCACCGACCTCGCGCTCCTCACCGAGCTGCTCGCCGCGAGCCCCGACGACACCCGCCTGCGAGAGCGCCGGGCCACGGCGATGGCCTATACCGGCACCGTGTTGTGGATGCTCGGGCGTACAGACGAAGCCATGGAATCGTTTCGGGCCCAGGTGCAGATGCGCCAGAAGCTCGCAGCGCTCGACCCGGAGAACGTCCGCTGGCGGCGCTACCACGCCGTGGCTCTGGGGCTCCTCGGAAACGCAGTCATCGGAACCGGAGAGCCCGAATCCGGGCTCGCGCTCGTCACCGAAGCCAGAAACGAGCTGGAGACTCTGCTCAGCGAGGGGTACCAGTCGGTTCGGGCGGAGAAGGAGCTGGCGGTGGTGCTGCGGTTCGAAGCAAAGGCGTTTCTGCGCCAGGGCAGGCCCTCGTTGGCCACCGCCGCTGCGCGCCGGTCCGTAGCGCTGTTGGAGAGCCTGCGGACCCGATCGCCCGACGATCCCGTGATCGCCAGCCGCCTCAGCCTCTCCTATTCACTCCTCGCGGAGGCTCTCCGGGGTCTCGACCCCGCGGCGGTCGCAGAAGCCCGAGAAAAAGCCTTGGAGAGAATCGAGCAGGCGGCGGCGAGCTCTCGAGATCCCGACCTCCTCGATCCGTGGGCTCGGGCTCTCCTGGCCCTGGGCCGCGCCGAGGAGGCTCGGATCGTGATCGAGCGCCTTCGAGCCGGAGGCTACCGCGAGCCGGAGCTCGTGCGGGCGAGTCGAGAGGCCGGTCTCTGAGCCACCGGCCCCTGGGCTCTGCCGAGGAGGAGCCCCCTGCCTCAGATCTCGATCTCGACCGGGGTCTCCGGATCCTCCCACCAGGTCGTGTCCGGGTCGAGCTCGTCGTACACCTCGATCAGATACCGCCGCGACTCCGCCGGTGGGTTGCAGCTCGGGACTTCGTAGGCCGCGGTTCCGGCGGTCGGGCTCGAATCGACATTCCAGCCCAACGGGGGGCTGCCCGCGCAGTTGGCGGCGCAGGAATCGGGGTCGGAGAAACAGTCCTCGGTGCAGGTCGTGGTCAGAAAGAGGATGCTCTGGATCTTCAACCGGGGTCCGTAGACCTTCCACTCGACCCGGCAGCCGGATTGGGCGGTCCCGAAGTCGACCCCGTGAGAGAAACACCCCCCGTGATCGATCAACCGCGCGGGAGAATCCGGCTCGCTGTTCTGGAAGGAATGCAGCCACACCGTATTCTTCTGCATCCCGTTGTATTCCGTTCCCCAGAGTCTGGCACCACAGATCGACTCGTAGGCGCCGATATCGCAGGCATCACCACCGCTGAACGCCCAGCCCACATTGGGTGCCGAACGTCGGTCGAACTGCCACCGCTGGTCCGAAAACGATTCTTCTCCAGGGGCACAGGTCTCTCCGAATCCACAGCAGGCGTATTGGTCGATCAGCGGCGAGCCACACGTTCCGGCGCTCCAGTCACAGAGTGGAACGTGCACCCGGGTAAAACCTCCGTGGTCGACCAGCTCACTCATCGCGATGGGGGCTCCCACATTCTGGTCGGTGGGATCGGACAGAGCACAAGAGCCGTCGGAGGTGGCGTTGTTCCCTCCCGAGGATAAGTAGGCCACACCGTGGCAGAGCACGCCATGGCCTACCTCCGCCGTCAGCGCCGAGCGCCGGATGTCCACCGTTCCATACTCGGCGAAGATCGCACTTCCCACATCCGACGCCTGATTGTTGCGCAGTGTCACGAGATCGAGGCTCGAAGCCCCGTTCTTGTTGTAGACGAC
>CAZMEL010000164.1:0-17763 GCA_964565225.1 uncultured Thermoanaerobaculia bacterium
GGGGAGGTAGCCGGTCACCGGCACACCGTCGGGGTGGTTGCCAGCCACGATCTGGCTCGACATCTCGTCGTGTTGGGTGGGTTGCGGCGAGAGCTCGCCGAGCCACACCACCCGCGCGAGGCGCGCCGCCGCCGGTACCGCTCCGGCGTCGAGCCGGGCCACCACGCTCCACAACACGCGGTCGGGCTGGGCCGGGTAGGTGTTCAAGACCTCGCCGCCGAGCGCGGTGATCGCCGAGGTCAACGCGGCGAGCTCGGCGCTCTCGGCCGCATCTGCGGGCGGATCCCCGAGCGTGTCTCCGGCATAGACCAGGAGCTCGACGTTCTCGAGAAGGCCCTGCCGGGTCTCGAGCTCGGGGCTGATCTTGTACGCCGGGTGGAAGGCTCCGTGCCAGCGCACGAAGTCTCCCGGAGAGACGAAGCGTTCCCCTTCGGACCACACCAGGTAGCTGTTGTGGGGGTAGTACTGGAGCAGGCGCAGGCCGGCGGCCTCGAGCGCCCGTGGCCAGTCTTCCTTCGCCGGCCCCGCGAGCTGCACCAGCCGCAGCCCGGCTCCATCGCTCGGAGCGCGCAGACCTTCGGCCAGGCTCGGCTCACCATCCACCCGCGGATCGAAGCGAAAGTCCGGCAGGCGTACCTGGCCCGCGTCGTCCGCTGACTCGAAGGGTACACCGCTCGCGGCCAGCCGCTCGAGATCGCCGTCTCCGAGCTCGAGCCACAGGAAGCTGCCGTAGTCGATCACTCTCTCTTCGAATCCCAGATCTTCGAGGCGAGGTGCGTCGTCCGCGGCGATGCGCACGAAACGAGCGCCCACGGCATGGGCCGCGAGCGGAGAGCAGAGAACGAAGAGCAGAGCCGAAACAATTCCTACCCCGACGGATCCGCTGCTGGGTCTCGAAATGCGCATGGCGTCCTCCAGGAGGCCGGCGTCGGACACGCGGCCTCGGCTGTTGTTCTCGATCGGGTCGCGGCGAGCTCCGTCGCCACGTCGAGCACGGTTCGAGAGAATTCTCGAGGCTCTTCGAAAGCAAGAATGAAGCCAGGGGATCTGCGCTCTCGAGCCGGTCGGGAGGCGAGCGCGGGCGTCGGCGTCCTGATCCGAGGCCACAGATGTCCGGAAAGAAGGGCGAGCACGGCACCACCGCCGACCCGCGAAATTTCGTGTTATCTTCTGGACAGGAAGCAGTATCGACCCACTGTACCTGCTCGAGAATCGGTCCATGTCGGAAGAATCAGTGATCGACCGTCGCCTGGGCTCTCTGACCATCGAGAGCCAGGTGTACCGCGGAGCCTGCAGCGAGATCCTTCGTTGTCGGGATCCCCTGACCCACCGCCGGGTGGCTGTGAAGCGGGCCCGGGTGGACGGGAACAACCGGCGTTCCAACGCGCGCGACCTCTGGCGCGAGGCGAAGATCCGCGGGCAGCTGGACGATCCCCATCTCCTACCCCTGTTTTCCGCCCATCGGGCCCGGGCCGGCTCGTACCTGGTGGGCCCGTGGCTGGAAGGCGGCTCGCTCGGTGAGCGATTCCGGCACGATAGCCTTCCCCACTCCCTGCTCCTCGCCGTGGTCGAAGCCCTGGGATCGGCCCTCGACACCCTGCACGGAGCGGGTTGGGTACACGGAGACCTGCACTGGGGCAATATCCTGCTCGGCCCGGGAGATCGCCCCGTGCTGATCGATTTTGCCTCGGCCCGGCCGACGGGCGAGCGCTGGTGCCGCCCCCAGCGGCCCATGCGCCTGCGGGTGATGCCCCACATCGTGGCCCCGGAGGTGTGGCGTGGCGAGCCCGTGGACGGCCGGGCGGATCTCTACAGCCTGGGAGTGGTGATCTATCGCGGCCTGGTGGGCATGTATCCCTTCGACGCCGACGACCTACGCCAGATCCCCGCCCTCCACTGCGAGGCACCGATGCCCGGCTTCGCCGCCACCACGCCGGGCATCGGGGCGGAGATGGAGGCGGTGGTCCGTCGCTGCCTCGCGAAACATCCGTCCGACCGATTCGCCACCGGAGACGACCTCGCTGCCGCGGTTCGGAACGCGCTGCCGATCACCCGCTCGACCCCGCGCCGGGCCCGCGAGCTCCCCTCGCTGCTCGGCGGCCCCGAGACACCGCCCGATCCGCCGGGCACCGGCGAGCCAGCGGCCGGCACGGCCCGAGGCCGGACCCTGCAGGAGCTCGCTTCGCTGACCACGCAGGTGTTTGCAGTGCCGGCGGCGATGCTTGCCCTCGAAGACATCGGTGCGGCGGCCGCCATGGCGCGTGGAGCCGAGAGCCCGGGCGAGATCGCGGCGGCGAGCGGAGCGCCGGAAAACGCCGTGTTACGTCTCCTGGATGCGCTCTGGAAAGCGGGGTTCGTCGGCGAGAAGGATGGACGTTACTTCCTGGCTCCGCCCCTCGCCGCGGCCTACCCGAAGACGAAGGGCTCGCAGGCCGGCGGAGCGCCGGTGCGAAAGGCCGCCGAGTTCTGGGGGTACCTGTCGCGCTGGGCCCGCTCCTTCGAGCCCTTTCGCGCCATGGACCAGGAGGACGGAGGCCGATACTCGCCGGTAGTGGGCGTGCTCGGAGGTCTCTTCGCCGAAAAGGCCGAGCAGCTGGCTTCTGCGCTCCGCAAATCCGCAGATCTGCCCCGGGCTCCCTCGATCCTCGATGTCGGCGCGGGCTCGGCGGTCTGGAGCCTGGCGCTGGCAGCCGGAGCCCCCGGGGCCGCGGTCACCGCCGTCGACCGTCCGAGGGTTTTGGAGGTGGCCAGGGCGGCAGCCTCCGAGGCCGGCCTCGAGGACAGCCGATTCTCCGCCCTCCCGGGAGACTGGCGGAAGGTACCCCTGCCAGCCGATGCCTTCGACGTCGCCTTCCTCGCCAATCTCTGCCACCTGGAATCGGGCCCCGAGGTGGCCCACCTCTTCCAACGCCTCGCCGCCACCCTGCGGCCGGGTGGTCTGCTGGTCCTGGTGGACACCATTCCGCTGAGCCGCCAGGAAGCCTCCTTGACGGATTTTCTCTACGGCCTGCGCATGGGGCTGCGATCCTCCCGTGGCGACCTGCATCTCCTCGATGCCTACCGTGCCTGGCTGCGTCAGGCGGGTCTGGAGTATCTCTCCATCCGCCGCCTCGACGACAGCAGCCACGGCCTTTCGGCGGTGCTCGCCCGCCGGCCCGAGGAAGAGGAGGCCGGCGATGACTGAGATCCTGGCCGAGCTGGGGGCCGCCTTTCGCCGACTGCGACGGGCACCCGCCTTCACCGCCCTCTGCATCTTCACCCTGGCCCTCGGAATCGGAGCCACCACGGCGATCTTCAGCGTGGTCCACGGGGTGCTGCTGCAACCCCTGCCCTACCCCGAGCCCGAGACATTGGTGGGTGTGTGGCATCACGCTCCCGGGCTCGACATGGAGCAGGCGCCCCAGTCGCCGGGCACCTATCTCTGGTACCGCCAGCAGTCCGACATCCTCGAGGCTTTCGCTCTCTACTCGGAGACCCGTCTCAACCTTTCGACCGGCCCCGTGCCGGAGCGGATCCAGGCGGCAGCGGTCACGCCTTCGCTATTCTCCGTGCTCCGGGTGCCGCCCGCCCACGGCCGGGGCTTCCATGAAGAAGAAGGGCGCCCCGGGGGGCCACCGGTCGCTGTGATCGGCGACCGCCTCTGGCGTCGGCGGTTCGGCGGCGACCTCGCGGCGCTGGGGACGGTGCTGCAGATCGACGGGGTCCCGAGAGAGCTGATCGGCATCCTGCCGCCC
Source organism: uncultured Thermoanaerobaculia bacterium (assembly GCA_964565225.1). Lineage (GTDB taxonomy): Bacteria > Acidobacteriota > Thermoanaerobaculia > Multivoradales > J023 > CAZMEL01. The sequence continues at coordinate 3,735 of CAZMEL010000164.1, forward strand.
GGCTTCGCCTTTCCACGGCCCGAGACCGACCTGTGGATCCCGCTGCCCGTGGATCCGGCACGGGCCCCCCTGGCGAGGTTCTCGAGCCCCGGCGTGGGACGCCTGGCGGCGGGCATCTCCCCCGCCGACGCCACGGCGCGTTTCGAGGCGCAGATGAAAGACCTCGAAGCTCTCTTCCCCGAAGACCGCGCCGCGCCGGTGCTCGCCCGCGCCGGCTTCGCCCCCGTGGTCCGGCCCCTGCGCGACGATCTGATCGGCGATGTCGGACAGACCCTCTGGATCCTGCTCGCTGCGGTCGGTTTCCTGTTGTTGATCGCCTGTGCCAACGTGGCCAACCTGTTGCTGGTCCGCACCGAGACCCGGCGGCTCGACTCGGCGCTGCGGGCGGCTCTCGGTGCTCCCCGTGGCCGGGCCTCTACGGCGACTCTGGCCGAGAGCCTGCTGCTGGCCGCCGGAGGTGGAGCTCTCGGAGTCCTGCTCGCCGCCGGAGGCATCCGGCTGCTGCATGGCCTGCGACCGTCCACCCTGCCCCGGATCGAGGAAATCCAGCTCGACGGAACCGTGCTCCTCGCCGCCGCGGCGTTGGCTCTTCTCACCAGCCTGGCGGTGGGTCTGTGGCCGGCGTGGCGGGCGATCACCGAACCCCCGGCCGCCATTCTCGGTGGGGGTGCCACCGCCGCCCAACAACGGGTGCGGGGTTGGGGACGCCGCCTGCTGGTGGTGGTCCAGACCGCTCTCGCCCTGGTGCTGCTCTCCGGCTCGGGACTGATGCTGCGCAGCTTCCAGGCCCTGACGAGCCTGGACCCGGGCTTCACCGCCGATCAAGCCTCCACCTTTCAGCTCGCCCTGCCCCGGAGCCTCTATCCCGAGGACACGGCCGCGGCTTCCCTCCACCACCGGGTGCTCGACCGCCTGCGCGCGATCCCCGGGATCGAAGCGGCCGGCGGCACCTCGTCTCTGCCTCTCGGCGGTGCTTCCCAGGGTCTCGGCCACACGGTCGAAGGGTTTTCGCGCGACGAAGGAGCCCCACCGCCGGTCTTCGAGGTGGAGAGGGTCAGCGCCGGTTATTTCGCGGCCCTGGGCATTCCGATTCTCCAGGGCCGTGCCCTGGACCGGAGCGACGCCGAGGGACGGAGCGGTGCGGTGGTGGTCAACCGGACCCTGGCGCGGCGTTTCTGGCCCGACGGAGATGCCGTCGGCCGACGGCTGCGACCGTCTCGCGGCGGCGAGGCCCCCTGGTACACCGTGGTCGGTGTGAGCGGGGACGTCCGCAGCCGCCAGCTCACCGAAGAGCCGTTGCCCACCGTCTACTACCCCTTGTTGGGGCAGAGCCCCGGCGAGTGGGTGGTGCACGAGCTGAGCCTGGTGGTCCGCTCGCCGGTTCCTCTCGACGACTGGCTGCCGGCGGCGGTGGATGAGGTCCGGACCCTGGCTCCGGAGCTCCCCGTTGCCGAGGCCCGGACCATGGGCTCGGTGCTGGCCAGGGCCCAGGGCCGGATGCGTTTCGGCCTGCAGATGCTGGGGCTGGCCACCTTCGCCGCCCTGCTGCTCGCGGTCGTCGGAACCTACGGCTTCGTCTCCTACCTGGCCGGCCAGCGCCACCTGGAGTTCGGCGTGCGCATGAGCACGGGAGCTACCGGCACGGACATCGGCCGGCTGGTCTTGCGGGAAACGCTCTGGATCGCCATAGGAGGAGTGGCCCTGGGTCTCGCCGGAGCGCTCTGGCTGACCCGCTGGCTCTCGGGACTTCTCTTCGAGGTGACCGCTGTCGACCCCTGGGTGCTCGGCACCGTTGCCGCGGTGCTGGTCGTCTCGGTGCTCCTGGCCGGGATGCTCCCCGCCCTCCGGGCCACCCGGCTCGACCCGATCACGGTGCTACGGCAGGAGTGAGGCCGGCGACGTCCTCCATCTGGCGCCGGTAGAGCTGCGGATAGAGAACGCCATCGGCCAGCAAGCCGTCGTGGGTACCGAATTCGACGACCCGTCCCCGATCCAGTACCACGATGCGATCGGCCGCGCGCACCGTCGACAGGCGATGGGCGATCACGAAAGAAGTCCGGCCCCGGGACAGGCGATCGAGGGCCTCGAGCACCAGCGCCTCGGACTCGGCATCGAGAGCCGAGGTGGCTTCGTCGAGAATCAGGATTCGCGGATCCAGCAGGAAGAGCCGGGCGATGGCCAGGCGTTGTTTCTGTCCTCCCGAGAGCCGAGCCCCCCGCTCCCCGATCCGCGTGTCATAACCTTCCGGCAGCTCGAGGATGAATGCATGGGCGTGAGCCCTGCGGGCCGCGGTTTCGATCTCGTCCCGGGTGGCTCGTGGCCGCCCGAGCCGCAAGTTCTCGGCCACCGATAGATCGAAGAGAAACGGCTCCTGGAACACCACGCCGACCCGGGCCCGCAGCTCTCGGCGATCGATCTCCGCTACCTCGACCCCGTCGATCGTCACCGACCCGCGGTAGGCGTGGAAACCCATCAACAACATCGCCAGGGTGGTCTTCCCCGAGCCGCTAGGGCCCACGAGGGCTACCTTCTGCCCCGCCGGTACCTGCAGGCTCACCCGATGGAGCACCGTTCGGCCCGGCTGATATTCGAAATCGACCTCTTCGATTCGCACGTCCCCGGAGGTCGCCTCGGGCAGAGCTCGGCTTCCGCAGGTCTCCCCGTGTGCGTTCGCATCGTCGAGGATCTCGAAGACCCGATCCGCCGAGCCGAGGCAGGACTGGACCTGGGCATTGAGCGACGTCAGTCGGGCGACCGGAGAAAACAGGGTTCCCACGTAGTGGGTGAAGGCCACCAGGACTCCCACCTGCATCTCACCCACGACCACCTGCAAACCGCAGAGAAAGAGGGCCAGCGCCATGGTGAGCATCGCCACACTTTCGGCTCCCGCTCCGGCGGCCGCCGCATTCAGCTGCCGCCGGGTTCCCAGGTCCCGGAGGCGGCGCAAGGTCTCGTCGTGGCGAGCGAGCTCCTGGTCCTCGCGGCGCAAGGCCTTGACCTCCCGGATCCCACCGAGAGTTTCCTGCAGGTCGCCGGAGAGGACCGCCGTTTCACCCTGGGCCCGGCGGGAGAGATCGCGCAGGCGTGGGGAAAACCCCCTCACGACCAGGGCGAAGAGCAGCAGGCAGGGCACGATCGCCAGCGAGATTCGCCAGTCGATCCAGGCCAACACCATCAGGGTGAGCAGGAGCTTGATCCCGTCGGTGAACGCCGTCACCAGGGTCCTGCCGTAGAGCCCCTGCATGGCGCCGGTATCGTTGGTGACCGTCGACAGGATCCGCCCGACCTTCAGGCGGTCGTGATGGCCGATCGTGGCCGCCAGCAGCGAGGCCAGGAGCTCCCGCCGCAAATCCACCACGGCCCGCTCCCCGATCGATGCAAAGAAGTACCCTTCGAGCAGCCGGAGCAGGGCCTGGATCACCGCGGCCCCCACCAGGACCGCACAAACCGTTCGCAAGAGGTCCAGATCTTTGCCCAGGACCACCTGGTCGACGACGATCTTGTTGATCCAGGGAAAGAGGAGCCCGAGGATCGATGCGCTCAGGGACGCCGCCAGAGCCAGGAGCTCCAGCTTCCAGTAGGGAGCCAGATAGCGGAGGGAACGGGACAGGCGCCCGTACCCCGGCGGCTCCTTGGGCGCCGCGGACTCGGTAGAGTGCGGGAGGCCCGGACCCGATCCGGGCCGGGCCTCCCTAGAGCCGATCTCTTGCAAGATCGATCGAGCTCCTCAGAAGCGGTAGGTCCAGACCACTTCGACGGTGACGTCGATGTCCTCGAAGGACTGTGGGCCGAGCCCGACCGAGCTGGCCAGCTGCCGTGCCATCGGCCGCGCCGGACCGCTGAAGTCGTCGGCAATGGCCGCGGCCGTCTGCAGGTCGTCATTGGAGCAGGACTCTGCACGATGCAGCATCCAGCCCAAAACGGCCTGTTCCTGATCCGGGAGCTCGCTGGAGAGCTCCTCGAGCTTGCCGGCCACCGATTTCACATCGGCCGTCGAGATCTTGGTCGACGGCGACATCGGCGGCAGGGAAGGGTGAACCGATTGTGTCAGTTCCATATCTGCCTCCTGGACGTTGGTGCCCGCGTTTTCACCCGCGAGCGGTTGGTGTCAAGGGCGGGGTCGCCCTATGGCTTGCGCCATTTCGGAAAGCAGTGAGTCGAGGCCGCAACAACTTTCGTCCGACGATCCGTTGCGCATGCGCAGGTAGCGGTCGTGAGGGCATCCGCCGTTGCAGACATCGAACCAGGGGCATCGGCTCGCTTGCTCGATTCCGCTCGCCGTGACTTCGCTGGCCCGGGCCAGGACGGGCGACGTCGGCAAATCGGCCAGGCTCGTGTCCAGAACGTTGCTGAAACGATACTCGGCGTCGCCGATGTATTTGTCGCAGGCGGAGACCTCTCCGTGGGGCTCGATCGTCAGGAAGCCGCCCATGCAATTGCCGTTGAAAATGCAGATCCCCCCCTGCTCCCCCTCGAGACGGCGCAACAGGTCTCCGAGCTCGCGAAAGGTGATCCGGTCCTTGTATCGAGGCCACCAGAGATGGAAGAGCTCCCGCAGGAAGGCGACCAGGCGCTGCCACTCGAAGTAGTCACCGGAATCCTCCTCGGAGTCGGGGACGTTCTCGGGAATCGCGTTGAGCAATGCGACCTTTTCGACCCCGATCTCCAGGAAGTACGAGAGCAGGCGCTCGGCGCCGAGCTCGACGACCTCGTCGTCCACCACCATCAACACCCCGTGTCCGATGCCCCTCGAACGCAGCAGATCGAGGCTGCGCCGCACCTTGTGAGAGGTGGGGCGTCCGTTGGCATCGAAGCGTCGTTTGTCGTGCAGCTCCGGCGGTCCGTCGAGGCTCACACCGACGCTGAACCGATAGCGGGCAAAGAAGTCGAGCCAGTCTTCTGTCAGCAGGGTGCCGTTGGTCTGCACCGCGTTGGTGATCTTCTGTCCCGGCCGGGCGAACCTCTGCTGCAGCCAGAGGGCCTTGCGATAGAACGACATCGGCATCAACGTGGTCTCACCGCCGTGCCAGACGAACTCCGTCGAGCGTACGCCCGGGGCCGCGAGCACTCCGTGGGTCGCTCGCGCCAGGACTTCGAAAGACATGGTCTGATTGCCTTCGTTGCTCCAGAAATGGCAATAGGTGCAGCGAAGATTGCAGCGCCGGGTCGCTTTCATCACCATGACCATCGATGGCCGCAGACCCCGCCCCTCGGGTGCCGGAAGGTCGCGCAGCTCTTCGAACAGGGAAATCTCGTCGGCCGCCAGCACCGAGGCCGTCGGCTCCGCGGCCAGGGCCGCGAGCTCCGGATCCCTGGGCATGGCCTGGAGCATGGCCTCGAGGGCCCGCCTCTGCCCTTCCGGAAGCTGCCCGGCGAGCTGGTCCAGGCGGGCTGCCAGAGACGCGAGCACCTCACCGTCCACCGCGGCCTCGCCGGGCCCTCGGCGCAGCGCGTCCAGTGGCACGTCGGGTTCCGAGCCGGGGCGTTTCGATGTGCTCATCGGGCTTCCTCCTCACCAGTTGGGGTTGGTCGGAAGGGCCAGGCTCAGATACCGGTTCTTTTCCCGCAGCATCAGACCCAGATCACAGAAATGATCCAACACGGGCTGCAGCTCGTCCGGGCTCAGATCTCCGTCGCCGGATGCCACGTGGCCCGCGATGCTCTTCGAGCTGCGATCGGTCTCTCCGCAGTACTCGTAGATATCGGCTTCCATGCCCGAAAAGGAATGTACCTTCGGTTTCTCGGCCCGGCGATCGACCACCTGGATCCAGTCCGGCGCCCGCTGGTACAGGAGCACGGGCCGGGGATTCTGCCCCCAGACCTTTTTCCAATGGTCGATCTCCCGGTTCAGGCCGTCGTGGTACTCCCGCGGCAGGGTGTCGTCCATGCGATAGGAAAAGAAATAGGCGAGCTTCTCGAGATCGAACCGATCTCGGGGATAGATGAAACGATAGGCACTGACCGGCTTCACGTCGTGGACCGGAAAGGAAGAATCGAAGAAATAGGGGCTGAAACGCTCGAGCCAGATCTGGCCGCCACCGCCCGGGGGCGGCAGATGCCGGAGCAGGGGTAGGATCCGCATCTGCTCTTCGTAGTCTTCTTTCTTCTCACCCGGGAACCCGGTGAGGATGTTCCATCCCACGCGCATTCCGTAGTAATAGGCCCATTTGAGCAACCGTACATTGCGCAACATGGTGATGCCCTTGCGCATCAACTTGAGAATGTGACTGTTGAGACTTTCGATCCCCGGCTGGATGGAGCTGATCCCGGCACGGCTCATCAGCTTGAGCTGCTCTGCCGTGAGATTGGCCTTGACCTCGTAGAAAATACTGTAATCGTATCTTTCCTCGGCCAGCGGCTCGCAGAGCTGCTGCAGGTATTTGTAGTCCATGATGTTGTCGACCGCCTCGAAGTTCACGACCTTGTACTTGGCGGCCAGCTTGCGAAACTGATCGGCAGCTCTCTCGGGTGACTTGGCACGGAATTTCATCCCGTTCGAGTTGAGACCGCAGAACGTGCAGTGCTGCTTTTCACCCCACCAGCAGCCCCGGGCCGTCTCGACCATGATCATCGGCGGATGCCGCCCCAGGACCCGCTCCCTGCCGAGGCGGAAGAGGGTCTCGAAATATTCGTCGTACTCGGGATCCGGAACCTCGTCCAGATCCTGGATCACGGAGGCCGGTCCGTTGACCACCAGGCTGCCATCGGCGGCTCGACCGATCAGGCCCGGCAGATCGAGGACACTCTGTCCGCGGGCCACCCTCTCGACGAAGGCCGGAAGCACCCGGTCGCCTTCGCCGGTCACGGCGTAGTCGATGAACGGGAGCACGCGGACGTACTCTTCCCCCATGCCGCCGTCGAAGTTGGCCCCACCGAAGATCGTGACCACTTGCGGAAAGCGCTTCTTGATCGCCCTGGCAAGGGAAAAAGCCGGGGTGTTCTGCTCGAAAGTGCTGGTGAAGCCGATGACGTCGAATTGCCCCCAGTCCACTCGCTCGGCCCAGCCTTCGATCCATGCCGGCAAGGTTTCGTTGCGCAGCTTGCGCAGCTCCTCGAATTCCGCGGAATCGGTTTCGGGAGCCTGGCCTTTGTCGAGGCAGACGTGGCGATATTCCTCTTCGCTGGGCTGGGGGCCGAACGCCGCGACCGAGAAGAGCCATTCACCGAGCATCTGATCGGTGCGGAGGTGGGCTACGTCACGGTAGCGTTCGTGGCCGAGCTCGGCCGCAAACTCCAGGTTCAGGTAGTAGACGTCGACCTCGTGACCGAGTCGGGTCAAGCCGGCCTTGAGCAGGCCACACTGGATCGATGGTCGATCGGCCATCGCAAAAGGCATGTTGATCAGGGCGACCTTGGCCGAGATCGGGGAAGGATCTGGGAGACCGGGGTCGAGGACACGGAGAGGCGACGCAAGCTCACTCATCGGAATCTCCAGACTCGCGGAGATCGGAGGTAAACCCTTTCCATTCCATCCCGGATCTCGGGAGGGCTCGCTCCGAAAAATTGTTCGGCTTCAAGGTCGGTGGACGCATTCTGGATTTTTTGACCAGAGACGAAGCGCTTTTCCATTATCGATCATTTGCGGCAATTGTCAAGGTCCACGGCTGCTCAGCAAGCGCCTATCGCGCCCACGGCCTGCAGATTCGTCTCCACCTCTCGCAACGACGGCAGCCGCTTTGTGGCGGCCTATGTTTCGTGGAGTATCTCGATCGCGAAACACACATTTGCCGCACCGAGGGCCGAGAAGCCGCTGCCCTGCTGTAAGCTGGAATCACAGCGGGCCAGGGCGGCCGAAATCTCGACAGCATCCAACCTTCATGGAGGAATCCTCATGCGCAACCGCAGACTCACCCTCGCTCTCGTCCTACTCGTCGCGACCGTTCCACTGATCGCGGCCGGACCGGCTCCCGACCTGGCCCCCGAGCCGGAAGCCATCTGCGAGCAGCCCGCCAGCTCGTTCGAACCCGGCTGGGAGATCTTCGATTTCGAAGCCGAGCTCGAAGAGCGGGCCCACGCAACCTGCGACCCCAATCGCCAGTGCACCACCGACGCGGATTGTGGCGAATTCGGCGCTTGCGCCGTCTGGCGTCTCTGTATCTGCTTCGGCTAGAAGCTCCCCGAGCCCGACCTGAGCGGCCCGCCCTGGCCACCCCTGAAGGCTCCCGCTCGAGACGGACCCATCGTTGGTGCACGCATCGTGCTCGACCCGGGCCGGGCGAAGACTCGGGCTCGGCAAGAATCGCGGGCTCGGTCGAGCTGCCTCGACCGCTCGCCGCCGCCCGTCTCATTCCGGCGGTGCGAGATCCTGCCAGCGGAAACGACGCTCGACCCGACCGCTGCGGTCGGTCGCCGGCAGGCGTAGCCGCACGGCCATCTCGGCCATCTGATCTTTCGCCTGGTGCAACAGCTCGTAGGTTCCGAGATGGACCGGCGCACCTCGACCGAGCTCGAGGTGCAGCCGGTACTTGCCCGAAGCCGATGCCTCCTGCGGGTGCCCAGCGAGCTGGCCGAGGACCAGATGACAAGAATCGTCGAGGCTGCCCCGGGAGTGGCGAATGGCGAACCACAGGCCCCGCTGGCGCTGCCACTCCCGGCGTCGCAGGTCGACCGTCAAACGGTGGCGCCAGAGAGCGGCGAACAGGCCCGCGGCGAACAGCGCGGAGCTGACGAAGCTGCCGAAGAGAGCACCACCCTCGAACGTCCACAGCAGTCGCCAGTCGCCGTCGGCGAGCACCAGCAGACCGCCGTAGAGCAGCGCTCCGAGGGCCGACACTCCCCAACCACCGCCGGGGCTGTGGGCAAATTCCAATCGCTCGCGGGATTCGTGGCGCAGAGGCAGGGGGATCATAGCGGTGAAGGACCCATGACAGTTGATCGGGTGGCGGTAGAGGGCATCCGGCCAGGTCGTCGCCGTAGCGCTCCTCGAGCGGATCCAGCGCGCTTCCAGATCCACGAACGAGGCAATCTTCGCGCTCGGCGAGATCGGGCATTCGGGCCTCGAGCTCCTGCTCTACCGGCTGCTTCGCCTCGGCCAGAGTGTACTCTATCTCCGCCGTCGCGACCTCCACCCGCCGGTAGCTCGCCGGATCGTCGAGGGGAGCACGCCTTGTCGGCAATCCGCGAAGAGGGAAAGGGGTCCTCTCCCCCGGCAGAGGACGTCGGCACTCCGGTAGAATGCCGACATGCCAGCCCATGCAGTCTTCGGACCCTCGGACTCTTTCGCCCTCTTCTTTCTCACCCTCCTCGTCCTGGCCTCGACCGGGTGTGGCGCCGACCCGGGATCTTCGGCGGGAGCCCCCGAAGATCCGGCTCCGCCGGTGGAGGTGGTGGCCGCCCGATCGGGATCGTTGCCCCTCGAGGAACGGTTGAACGGTGTGGTCCGGGCGAGAAATCAGGTGGAGGTGCGGCCCGAGATCTCGGCGCCGGTGGTGGACGTGCTGGTGGAGAGCGGCGAGGAGGTACGGCGAGGCCAGGCCCTGGTACACCTCGACGACGCCACCGCCCGCCAGCAGCTGCGCCAGGCCGAGGCCAGCGAGCGACTGGCCGCGGCCGAGGCGCGGGCGGCACACGCCCGGGTCGACGAGCTGCAGGCTCTGGTGATGCGCAACCGCAAGCTGGCGCAACAGGAGCTGATCAGCGATCTCGATCTCGAGACGCAGGAAGCCCGCCTGGCGGCGGCGGAGGCCGGAGCCGACCAGGCCGAGGCGCGGGTCGACGAGGCCGCCGCCCTGGCGGAGGAACGGCGCGCCGATCTAGATCGCACGGTGGTGCGCTCGCCCGTGGCCGGCCGGGTGGGGCAACGCCGGGCCGAGGTCGGTATGCTGGCGGAGCCCGGCACCCTGCTCTTCCGGGTCGGCAACCTCGACCGGGTGATCGTGGAAATTCCCCTCACCGAGGCCATGCTCGGCTACCTGCGCCCGGGCCAGACCGCATGGGTCACCGCCCCCAGCGCCGAAGGTGAGCCCCTGCGGGCGCCGCTGGCGCGGATCTCGCCCTTTCTCGAGGGCGGTAGCTTCAGCACGGTCGGCGAGATCGATCTCGACAACCGCCAGGGCCTGCTGCACTCCGGCATGTTCGTGACCGTCGACATCCTCTACGGCGAGAGCGAGCAGGCGACCCTGGTTCCGGCGGCCGCCCTGTGGGACGACCCGCGTTCCGGGGTGCTCGGAATCTATGTCGTCGAAGGGTTGGCGGCCGGCCCCGAGGCCGCGGCCGACGCCGAGCTCTCGGAAACCCCGTACCCCGTCGCTCTGCGGGAGGTGGAGGTGCTGGCCCAGGGCCGCGCCACCCTCGGCATCCGCGGCGTCTTGCCCGGAGAATGGGTGGTGACCCTGGGTCAGCACCTGTTGTCGGCAGGCGACGGCGAAACGGCTCGGGTGCGGCACAGCACCTGGGAGCGGGTGCTCGAGCTCCAGGGGCTGCAGCGCGAAGATCTGCTGCGCGGCTTCCTGGAGAAACAGCAACGCCTGGCGCGGTCGGTGGGAGCGAAAGTGCCCACGAGCGAAGAGTACCTGGGCGGCGGGCAGGGCGGCAGCTGATGGCCTCGATCACCCGCCTCTCGATCGGCCGCCCGGTGGCCACCTCGATGGTCTTTTTGATCCTCGTGGTGCTCGGCGTGGTCAGCTTCCGCAGCCTGCCGGTGGACCTGCTGCCGCAGGTCGAGTTCACCCAGCTCACCGTGTGGCTGAGCTACCCCAACGTGGGTCCGGCGGAGATCGAGCAGATCATCACCGACCCGATCGAAAACGCGGTCTCCGGTCTGCCGAACCTCGAGCGCATCACCTCGCGCTCGGAGGAAGGCTCGAGCCGGGTGCGCCTCGAGTTCGCCCGCGGCACCAATATCGACGAGGCCGCCAACGACCTGCGCGCCGCCCTCGACCGCCTGCGCGACGAGCTACCGGCAGAAGCCGAGGCCCCCGAGGTCTTCAAGCTCGACCTCGACCGGGTGGAGGTGATCAGTCTGGTCGCCACCTCGACCCGCGAGCTCGACGAGCTCACCCGGATTCTCGAACGCGACCTCACTCGCCGCTTCGAGCAGATCCCCGGAGTGGGCGCCATCGACGTGCGGGGCGGGATCTACCGCGAGATCCACGTCGACCTGTTCCGCGACCGCCTGCGGGCCGCCGGGCTCACCGCCCTCGACGTGCGCGACGCCCTGGCGCGAGAGAACGTGACCTTGCCCGGCGGCAATGTCAAGAGCGGGCTCGCCGACCTCTACGTACGCTCCCTCGGCGAGTACCGCTCGCTGGAGGAGATCGAACGGACCGTGGTCCGTGGGCCGCAGAGCGGCGAACGCGAACACCCGGTCCGGGTGCGCGACGTCGCCCGGGTGCGCGACGACTACGAGGATGTCTCCTACCTCGCCGAGGCCAACGGTGTGCCCTCGATCAGTCTCGGCATCCAGAAGCAGAGCGGGGCCAACACCGTGGCGGTGGCGGCGCGAATCCGCGAGGAGGTCGAGCGCATCAACGCCGAGCGCGGCGACCTGCAGCTGACGATCTTCGCCGACCAGAGCGAGTTCATTCGCCAGTCGATCGACAGCGTGCGCAACGGCGCGGTGTGGGGATCGCTGCTGGCGATCCTGGTGCTCTACCTCTTCCTGCGCAACCGCTCTTCCACCGGGATCATCGCCCTGTCGATCCCCATCTCCGTGGTCTCGACCTTCGCCCTGCTCTACTTCGGCGGCCTGACCCTCAACCAGATGACCTTCGGCGGACTCGCCCTGGGAGTGGGTCTGATCGTCGACAACGCCATCGTGGTGCTCGAGAGCATCGTGCGCAAACGCGAGGAAGGAGACACTCGACCCGAGGAGGCGGCCCGCACCGGCGCCTCGGAGGTGGCGGGAGCGATCGTCGCCTCCACCCTCACCACCTGCGTGATCTTCCTGCCGGTGGTCTTCGCCCGCACCACCAGCGGTGCGCTGTTCCAGGCCCTCGCCCTGGTGGTGGTGTTCGCCCTCGCCTGCTCGCTCCTGGTGGCCCTGACCCTGGTGCCGATGCTCGCTGCGCGGTACTTGCGCATCGCCGAGGATCGTGGAGGCTCTCCGGTCTTCGCCCGGCTCGAGACCTGGTACACCCGCCAGCTGCGCGTCGCCCTGGCCCACCGCGGCCGGGTCTTCGCCGGCACCGGCCTGCTGCTCGCGGGGGTGCTCGCCCTGTGGCCGCTGGTGCCGGTGGAGCTGGCTCCTCCCACCGACGCCAACGAGATCGACGTGGAAATCGAGATGGCCCGGGGCACCAATCTCGCCGTGGTGCGTGCCTATGTCGGCGAGCTCGAGGAGCTGGTGCGCGAGGTGCTGCCCCCCACCGACGTCGACCTGGTCTCGCTCGAGGTGCGGGGCGACAACGCCGAGGTCGAGCTCAAGCTGGCCCCGCAGCACCGCCGGCAGACCTCGAGCGAGGCCCTCGCCGACCGCCTGCGCGCCGCGGTCTCGGGGCGGATCCCCGGGGCCGAGATCCAGGTCGATGCGCAGCCCGGCCTGTGGATCCTGCGCCGCATCTTCAGCTCCGGCGGCGGCGAGGACGATCTCGAGATCGAGCTGCGGGGCTGGGACCTGGAAGCGGCCGACGAGATCGTCGCCGAGCTGCGACGACGGATGCGGCAGGTCCCCGGCATCACCGACGTCCGCACCAGCCGGCGCGAGGGTCGGCCCGAGGAGGCGCTCGTCTTCGACCGCGCCCGCATCGCCGAGCTCGGCCTCTCGGTGGGTGAGGTGGCGCGCACGGTGCAGGTCAATGTCGGCGGTCTCGAGGCCAGCCGCCTGCGCGACGGTGGCGACGAGTTCCCGATCGTGGTTCGCCTCCGGCCGGAGGACCGCCTCACCACCCGCGACCTCGACAACGTCGCCCTGCGTGCTCCGGCGGGTGGGATCGTGCCCCTGTCGCTGGTGGTCACGCGGCAGCGCGGGCGGGGCCCCACCGAGATCGAGCGGGTCGACGGCCAGCGGGTGACCTACGTGTCGGCCGGTCTCGAGAGCGGCATGCCCCTGGGCCGCGCGGTCGAACGCCTGCGCGCCGAGCTCGCCGACCTGCCTCTACCCACGGGTTTCTCGCTCTACTACGGCGGCGAGTACCGGGAGCAGCAGCTGGCACGGCGCGACTTCACGGTGGCCATTCTTATGGCCCTGGCCCTCGTCTACATGCTCATGGCGGCGCAGTTCGAGCGTTTCCTCGATCCCCTGATCGTGATGGTCTCGGTGCCCATGGCCCTGATCGGCGTGGTGCCCACGCTCCTGCTCACCGGCACCACCCTCAACCTGCAGAGTGTCATGGGCTTGGTGATGCTGATCGGCATCGTGGTCAACAACGCGATCGTGCTGGTGGACGCCATCAACCTGCTGCGGCGGGAACGGCACCTGGGCGCCGCCGACGCCGTGCTCGAAGCCGGTCGGCTGCGGCTGCGGCCGATTCTCATGACCACCACCACCACCGTGCTCGGCCTCGCCCCTCTGGCCTTGGGCATCGGCACCGGGGCCGAGATCCAGGCCTCTCTCGCCCGGGTGGTGATCGGCGGCCTGCTCGCCTCCACCCTCGTGACCCTGGTGCTGATCCCGGTGGTCTACACCGCCGCCGCGGGTCTGTCGAGCCGGCTGCGGGCCGGGCGTTGGAGAGCCGAAGAGCCGGCGCCCGACGAAGACCACGCCGCCACCGCCTGAGCCTCCACCCCCGCTCCGCCTCGGTCACGCGCGGACCTGGATCGCGCGGATTCCGAAAGAATTTGCGTTTTTCGCTGACCGACTTTCCGAAGGGTTCTCGCATACTCCAGTGAAGGGAGGGTGTTTCTCCGTCGCCAGGATTCCTCGAGTCGTACGATCGATGCGCTCTCGTCGCCCTGCAAGGGCTCGGGCAATTTCCCACAGGGGAGAGCGGCCAGAGGGGTCTCGGTGGATGGATCATGGGCCGAAGAGAAAGGTCCGTGGAAACACCCCCGACCATGAACTTGTATCCAGTGTCCCGCGCGGAAAATTCCGCTGAATTTCCATCGGCTCTTTTTGCCCCTGGCGGCGTTGGGGCTCCGCGAAAGACCCCCG
>CAZMEL010000165.1:0-17737 GCA_964565225.1 uncultured Thermoanaerobaculia bacterium
GGCCCAGGGCGACCCGGATCGCCAATTCCCCAGCTTCGGCCTGGCTCTCCAGGCCCTTCCCGAGGCCCACTGGAGCGCCTTCTCACCCGACGCTCCCCTGCGCCACTGGCGCCTGCTCGAAGTCACGGACGGCCCCACCGTGACCTCGAGCCCCCTGCGTATCGAGGAACGGGTGCTGCACTTCCTGCGCGGCCTCTCGGTGTCGGAGGAACGGCTCGCCGGCCTGGTGAGGCCCCTCGCCCCCGGGGGGCCCCTGGTAGCATCGCACCGCAGGCTGGCCGAGAGCCTGGTTCGCGCCTGGACTCGCCCAGAGAGCGGTGTGTCTCTACCGGTGATCCAGCTGGTGGGCCCGGAGACCGAGGGCAAGTCGGCGATCACTGCCGCCGCCTGCGCCACTCTCGGCCTCGAGGTGAGCGCCATTCGCGCGGCCACCTTGCCGACCGAGCCCATCGAGCTCGACGGGCTCGTCCGTCTGCTGGGCCGCGAGGCGGCTCTCGGCCGGCGGGTGCTGCTTCTCGACTGTGAAGGTATCGAGCCGGCCGACGCGGCGCGGTCCCAGGCCATCGCCACCTTCGCCGAGCGGTACCGGGGCGCGCTGGTGCTGACCAGCCGAGATCGACGTCCGCTTCCGCCGCGCCGACTCTCGGTTCCGCTCGAGGTACAGCGCCCCGAAACCGCCGAGCAAGAAGCCCTCTGGATCGCCAGCCTGGGGGAGCAGGCGGAAGCTCTCACCGGGCAGTGCCGCCTGCTCTCCGCTCAATTCGACCTCTCCGCGGGCGCCATCCGAGCGGCCGGCGCGGAAGCCCTGAGCACGGCCGTTCCGCGGGCCGACGATGACGCCGCCGCCTCCATCGCCGGCCCCCAGCCCATCGATCCCGAAACCTTGCGCCGGGCTCTCTGGAGCTCGTGCCTGCGCCAGGCCCGCCCGGGTCTCGACGCCCTCGCTCACCGCCTGCGGCCGGTTGCGGATTGGGAACAGCTGGTCTTGCCCGAGGCCCAGAAGGCCACCCTCGCCGAAATCGCGACCCACGTGCGCCAGCGGTACCGGGTCTACGAGGAGTGGGGCTTCGCGGCGCGCTCGTCTCGCGGCCTAGGCATCACGTCCCTGTTCGCCGGGCCCAGCGGCACCGGCAAGACCATGGCGGCCGAAGTCCTGGCCCGGACGCTCGAGATCGACCTCTACCGCATCGACCTGGCGACGGTCGTTTCGAAATACATCGGCGAAACCGAGAAGAACCTCAAGCGGATCTTCGACGCCGCCGAAGCCGGGGGCGCCATTCTGCTCTTCGACGAGGCCGACGCCCTCTTCGGCAAACGCTCGGAAGTCAAGGACAGCCACGACCGCTACGCCAATATCGAGGTGTCCTATCTCCTGCAGCGCATGGAGGAGTACCGGGGCCTGGCGATCCTGACCACCAACCTGAAGGGTGCCCTCGACCAGGCCTTTCTGCGGCGGATCCGTTTCAGCATCCAGTTCCCCTTTCCCGATGCCGCGGCACGGGCCGAGATCTGGCGCGGCATCTTCCCCGCCCAGACCCCCACCCGGGATCTCGATCCCGGCCGGCTCGCCCGGCTGGCGGTGGCGGGGGGCAACATCGCCAACATCGCCCTTGGAGCGGCTTTCCTGGCCGCCGAAGACGACTCGCCGGTGGTGATGGACCACGTCTTCCGGGCCGCTCGCAACGAGTACGCGAAGCTGGAGAAAACCCTGACGGCAACCGAGCTCGGGAGGAAGCGATGACGCCCAGACTCTACGATCCACCGCTTTCCCAGGCCACCGAGGGCTTCGAGCCGTGAAGATCGATCTGCACATCGAGCAGCTCGTGGTGTACGGCGTCTCCGCCGACCAGGGACGCCGTATCGGCACGGTGGTCGAGCGCGAGATCGGTCGGTTGCTGGTGGAACGTGGGGCACCGGAGGCCTGGCGGCGAGGCGGCGAGCGGACCCATGTAACGGTCCCCGAGGTGCGCATGATGCCGGGAGCCTCGGCCGAGGAAATCGGTCGCGAATGGGCACGCTCGATCTATGGCGGGCTGGCGACGGCCGGGCGATCGACGGCAGGCCCTCCCCCGGCCCCCACACCCTCCAACACCCGGATGTCCGATCCGCCGCCGACGCCGCGGACCGCGCCGGACAACTCCGAGCCCAGGAGCTCTTGACATGGTGACCTTCAAACGTGGCCCGCGCATTCTCAAGGGCGCCATCGTCGGCCTGGACGTCTTCAATCCCGTGGCCTCGGTGATCGTCTTCCAGTACAACCCCGAGAGCCTCAGCCGCTCCCTGGATCCGCAGCTCGGCTCCACCGGCGAGAGCGGCGGCAGCCGGGTCGAGGCGCTGCGCTTCAAGGGCGCGCCGATCGAGACGATCAACGCCGAGATCATCGTCGACGCCTACGACCAGCTGGAGGAAGGTGACACGACCGCCCTGCAGTTCGGCATCAACCCGAAGCTCGCGGCCCTCGAATTGCTGGTCTACCCCAAGAGCGCCCTGGTGATCGCCAACGCCGCCCTTTCTCTCTTGGGAACCGTGGAGGTCGTTCCGCCCCAGGCGCCCCTGACCCTCTTCAGCTGGGGTCCCCAGCGGGTAGTGCCGGTGAGCCTGAGCAGCTACAGCGTGACCGAGGAGTACCACGACGCCAATCTCAATCCGATCCGCGCCCGGGTCTCCCTGGGCATGCGGGTGCTGACCTACGACGACCTGTCGCTGACCAATCCGGGCTACGGCATCTTTCTCGCCTACCAGGTGATGAAGGAGACCCTCGCCGTTCTGGGCAGCGCCGAGAACCTCAACGCCCTCGCCGACGGCAGCGTCAGCCTGTTCTGAGCCTCTCCGAGGCCGGCAGCAACGAAAGGAGCCCCGAGTGTTTCGACCCGACAGCCGCTATTTCGAGATCGAGACGGCCACCTTGAACCTGGCAGACGGACGGGAGGTCAGCTACAAGCGCCGCCGCTTCCTGCCCCGGGGAGAGACCCAACCCCTGCTCACCGAGGTGAGGATCAAGGCGGGTGAGCGCCTCGACCTGATCGCCGCCCGCACCCTGGGCCAGGCCGACCACGGCTGGCGCGTGGCCGACGCCAACGACGCCATGAATCCCAGAGACCTGGAAGAGCCGGGCACCGTTCTGCAGGTCGCCGTGCCGCAGATCGTCGATCCGGTCTGAGCCCGTCAAGAACCCTGAAAGACAGGAAGAGACGAGACCTTGAGCCTGCTAGGAATTCATTTGACGCTGTTGATCGGCCGTTCCGTGGCGATTCCCGCCCCGGTCCTGCTCACCGAGGCGCTCGACCGGGCGGAGGTGACCAACACCGACGAAGGTCGCTCCGGCTTCCAGATCACCTTTCGTGCCGGGCGCGCCTCGGCCCTGCACGCCCTCGAGGATCCTCTCTTCGTCAGCCCGTTGCTGCGGCCGTTCAACCGCGTCGTCCTGATCGTCACCTTCGGTGTTTTTCCCAAGGTGGTGAGCGATGGCCTGATCACCGACGTGCAGTACGACCCGGGCTCGGAGCCGGGCACCGGCACCATCACCGTGACCGGCGAGGACGTCTGCCTGGCGATGGACCGGGACGACGAGATCGCCGAGCACCCGGCTCAGCCGGACCTCGCCATCGTCGCCAAGCTGATCGCCAAATACGCCCGGTTCGGCCTGGTGCCGGTGGTGATCCCGCCGAAGGCCATCGACCCGCCGCTGCCCGTCGAGCGGGTGCCGGTGCAACAGGGCACGGACCTCGAATACCTCGTGGAGCTGGGGCAACGCCACGGCCACGTGTTCTACGTCACGCCCGGCCCCGCGCCACTCGTGAACCAGGCGTATTGGGGACCGCCCAAGCGAATCGGTTTTCCGCAGCGTGCCCTGTCGGTGAACTTCGGCGCCCAGACCAACGTGCGCTCGATCGATTTTCGTCACAGCGCCATCGAGCCCACCCTGGTCGATGGCGACGTGCAGGACCCGAGGACGAACGCCAAGATTCCGATCAAGACTTTCCTTCCGACCCGGATCCCGCTCTCGAGCCAGCCGGAAGCCGTTTTCGGCCGGGCCAACCTGCGCACGGAGGTCTACCGCCGGGCGTGCACGAGCACGGTCAAAGCGTTCGGTCGGGCCCAGTCGATCACCGACTTCTCCACCGACCAGGTAGTGACCGCCTCCGGCGAGCTCGATGCCCTGCGCTATGGCGACGTGCTGAGGGCCCGTGGCCTGGTGGGGCTGCGCGGAGCCGGCTACCGTTTCGATGGTCTCTACTACGTGAAATCCGTAACCCACAAGCTGAGCATCGGTGATTACACCCAGAGCTTCACCCTGACAAGGGATGGCGTGGGCTCGGTCACTCCGGTGGTGCGGCCCTAGCCGGAACTTTTTTGAAGCACAGCGAGACAAGGAGCTCGGTCATCCATGGAATTCTTCGGCAAATATCGCGGCAAGGTAACCAACAACGTCGATCCGCTGCAACAGGGGCGGGTGCAGGTGAGCGTGCCTTCAGTGCTCGGCGATGGCAGGCTCTCGTGGGCCATGCCCTGTTTGCCGGTGGCGGGGCCGGTGACGGGCTTTTTCGCTCTACCGCCCGTGGCGGCCAACGTGTGGGTCGAGTTCGAGGGCGGCGACGTCGACTGCCCGATCTGGACCGGCTGTTTCTGGAATCCCGGCCAGGTGCCGGCCAAGCCGGCGGTGGAGCAGATCACCCTGCTCAAGACCAAGGCCGTCACCCTGCAGCTCAGCGATGTGCCCGGCGGCGGCGGCTTCACCCTGATGGTCAACCCGCCGGCGGTCGCCACTCCACTGAGCCTGGTCTTCAATTCGAGTGGCATCGAGCTCAAGAACGGCAAGAACAGCATTCGCCTGACACCGGCGAGCGTCAACATCAACAACGGTGCCCTGGAGGTGATCTGATGCCTGGACCGCTACTACACCAGGGTGCGATCGTCCAGTGCGCTCACCAGGGCGTGGCCCAGCCGACGGTGCCCTTCCCGCGGGTCAAGGTGATGGGGCAACCCATCGTGCTCCAGCCCGCCCCCTACACCGTGGCCGGCTGCACGCTGCCACCACCGCCCTCGGGAAACGGCCCCTGCGTGACCGCCAACTGGGTGATAGGAGCGGTGCGGATCAAGGCGATGGGTATGCCGGTGTTGCTGCAGGACAGCAAGGCGGTTTGTGTTCCCACCGGCACCCCGCTCACCGTGAAGACCACTCAGCAACGGGTGAAGGGAATCTGAGATGAGCCTCTTCGTGGAGTTCCCTTATCGCCTCGACGGTCATCGTCGCACCGCCTGCACCGACGAGGCGGACCACACTCGCGACCTGATCGAGCAGATCCTGTTCACCGCCCAGGGCGAACGGGTCAACCGTCCGGACTTCGGGGGTGGTCTGCAGCAGATGATCTTCGGCGCCAGCAGCGAGACCATGGCCACCACGGCCCACTGCCTGGTGCAGGGAGCGTTGCAGCAATGGCTGGGAGATCGGGTGGCGGTGGAGTCCGTCCAGGTGCAGAGCCGGGACCAACGGCTGACGGTCACGGTGCAATACACCTTGGTGCGGAATCGGGAGCGCCAGGTGGCTCGATTCGAACGGGCGATGGAAACATGATCGGCGCAGCCCAGAGCTTCCTGCTCCAACGCCGGAGGGCCATCGAGAGCCACCCCTCCCAGATCGGCGTGGACTTCGTGACCGTGCACCCGGACCCGGGAGACCCCGGGCGTCGCCGGCTCGACCTTCATTTCGTGCCGGGCGGCGGCGGGAGCAAACACGAGGGCCTGGAGAATCTCGGGCCCGACAACCTGCTCTTCCGGGTCGGAGACGTGCCGGTCGACGGCCTGTTCGAGCTGGAGAACGTGGGCCACGAGCCGATGTCGGACCAGGTCTCCCTGGAGCTGCGATTGAGCGGCGACCCGGAGTTGATCCGCCAGCTCGGAGCCGCCCCGGTCTTCACCCTCGGCCTGGCCGACGTGCCGAACCTCGATCCCTTCTTTTCCCGGGTCGAGTTCTCCCTGGATGTCCGGGCACCGCTCGACATCGACCATCAGCCTGCGGAGGTTTGCCGCTCCGACGATCGAGCCCTGCCGCAGAGCCCGGCGATCGATTACCTGGCCAAGGATTTCTGGTCGTTCCGCGAACAGATGATCTGCCGCCTCTCGGAGCTGCTGCCGGATTGGGAAGAGCGCAGCCCCGGCGACCTGATGATCACTCTGCTGGAAACCCTCGCCTACGCGGCGGACGAGCTCAGCTACTACCAGGATGCGGCGGCCACCGAGGCCTACCTCGGCTCCTGCCGCCGCCGGATCTCGGCCCGGCGCCATGCTCGTCTCCTGGGTTATCACCTGGGAGAAGGAAGCAACGCGCGGATCTGGGCCTGTGTCGAGACCGGGGCCGACGGCCTGCGGCTCCTGGCCGGCACCGGTACCCTCACCAGCAACGCTCTGGAGATCAACGGAACGGGCACCGAGTTCCTCGAAGAGCTCGAGGCCGGAGACGTGATCACGGCGGCCGGCCAGAGCCGCCGGGTCGGCGAGATCCTCGCGGCCGACCGCCTACGGGTCGACGAGCCCTTCGACCCACCCCTCGCCGATGGAACCCCCTTCGATCGCTCGGGCGCCCAGCGCCTGACCCGGACCTCCCTTCCCTCGCAACCACCGCTGGCCCCTGGCTCGGCCGAGGCTCGCCGGGCCTTTTCCGAGAACCCGGTGGTCTTCGAGACGATCGTCCCGGCCACGCTGTACGTCGCCCACAACCGGATCCGCTTCTACGACTGGGGGGCCGCCGCCTACCGCCTGCCCGCGGGGTGTTTGCGGGCCGTGCTCGTCGGCCGGCTGAGCCAGCTCGAAGCCGGAGACGTTCTGGTGCTCGAAGAAGTGTTGGGGGCCGAGACCGGGCGGGTGGGCGATGCCGACCCGGAGCATCGGCACGCGGTGCGGCTCACCCGTGTCCAGGGAGCCGAGGATCTGCTCGAAACCTCGCTGCCGGCCGATGCGGGGAACGGCACCCTGGAGAGCACCGGAACCGCCGTCACCGGTACCGGCAGCACCTTCACTACCGACCTGCGCGTGGGCGACATGATCACCGCGTCCTCCCAGAGCCGGCGAGTGATCGACGTGGTCGACGACACCCGACTCACCCTAGATGCCCCCTTTGTGCCCGACCTGCCCTCCGGTACCTCGTTCGAGCTCGGGCGTTTCACCGAGGTGGAGTGGCATGCGGAGGACGCCCTGCCCTTCGACCTCTGCATCTCCGCCCTCCTGGCCGATGGTACCCGAGTACCCGAGGTCAGCGTCGCCCGGGGCAATGTCGTGCTCGCGGACCACGGACGTACGGTTAGCCAGGTCGACCCCGGTGGAGGCGCACCGCGGAGTGATTCGATCGGTCCACCGCTGGTCGTACCGGAGGCGGCGTTGCTCGCCCCCCGCTGCCGCCTGCCGCTGGAGGGCACCGATCTCACCTTTCGCACGCCCTACGATCCGGCCCGCGACCACTCGATGTCCGCGGCGGCAACCCTGACCCAGGATCCGGGCCGAACGGCGCCGGTGATGGATCTGCGAGACCCGCAGGGTCCCTGGATCTCTCGCACCGATCTGCTGGCCAGCGACCGCTTCGCTCGCGACTTCGTGGTGGAGATCGACAACGGCCGGCAACCGGTGCTGCGCTTCGGCGACGGCGAGCTCGGAATCCCACCAGCCGCCGGAGAAAGACTGTCGGCGGTCTACCGGGTGGGCAACGGCCCCGCGGGCAATGTCGGGCCGGACAGCCTGGGGCACGCCGTGGTCGATCCGGCCCTGGCCATCGTGGCGGTGCGCAACCCGCTGCCGGCCCAGGGCGGCACGGCTCCCGAGACCCTCGCCCAGGTCCGCCTGGGAGCGCCGGGAACCTTGCGCGGTCGGACCCGAGAGACCCCGCAGGACTCGTTCCTGCGCGTGGTGACGGCCCACCCGGAGGTCCAGCGGGCGACCGTGGATCTCGCCTGGAACGGCAGCTGGCACCGGTTGCGAGTGGCGGTGGAACGGCCCGGAGGGCGCCCCGTGGACGAAGAATTCCGCGGCCGCCTGCTCGCCGACCTCGAATCCCACCGGCTGGCGAGCTGGGAGCTCCAGATCGACGCCCTCGAGCTCGTGCCGCTCGACATCGCCCTGACCACATTCCTCACCGCGGATGCGGTTCGCGGCGATGTGGAACGCCGACTCCGCCAGACCTTCAGCAACCGTGAGCTGCCGGATGGCTCCCGGGGTTTCTTCCATCCGGACAACTTCACCCTCGGCGAATCGGTGTATCTCAGCAGCATCGTTCGTGCGGCGCTCGAGGTACCGGGGGTCCGCGCTCTCGACACCGAGGGCTCTGCCGGCCGCCGCAACCGCTTCCAGCGCTTCGGCCAGCCGCCGAGGGGTGAGCTCGAATCGGGCCAGATCCGCCTCAGCGGGTTGGAGCTGGCCCGAGTGGACAACGATCCGACGGCGCCGCAGAACGGCACGATCCGGTTCTTCCTGGAGGGTGGACGATGAGTGGCGACAACCCGCGTGAAAACCTGAAGGCCCGGGTCTGTCCCGAGGTCGAGGCCACCCGGCGGCCCACCAATCCGCCCGGCCTCTCGACCATCGCCTACCGCGTCGGAACCCACGGCACGGTGCTGCGGCGGCTGCTCGACCGCTTGCCGCGGCAGACCTTGCCGGACGGTCCGTTTGCAGGCCAGCGCCCCCTCGAATGCCTCTCCGATCGCAGCTCCGAAGAACCGACCATGGCCTTGCTCGACGCCTGGGCCGTGGTCGCGGATGTCCTGACCTTCTACCAGGAGAGGATCGCCAACGAGAGCTACCTGCGGACCGCCACCGAGCGTCGTTCGGTATTGGAGCTCGCTCGCCAGGTGGGTTACGAGCTGGGGCCCGGAGTGGCAGCCAGCGCTTTCCTGGCGTTCACCGTCGAAGACGCCGAGGATGCCGCCGCCGAGGCCAATGTGCCGCGGGGGACCCCGGTGCAGAGCATTCCCGGGCAAGACGAGCTGCCGCAGACCTTCGAGACCAGCCGCGACCTGCTTGCACGGGCGGCGTGGAACGAGCTGGGGCCCCTGCTCAGCAAACCCCAGGAGCTGCGCGGTGCCGGCGAGATCTTCCTCGAGGGGATCGACACCCTGCTCTCCCAGGGAGATCTTCTGCTATTGGTGGCCCGGCAGAACCGTGTCGCCGTAGAGGTTCTGCCGCTGCGGGCCAAGGAAGTGGCGCTCGACACCGACCGCAACCTCACCCGGGTCGACCTCGAGTCACCCCTGGTCTTTCGCTCCTCTGCATGGACGAACCTCTCCACTCCGGAGCTCTTCGAACGGGTCGAGATCCATGCGCTGCGCACTCGCGCCAACATCTTCGGCCACAACGCGACCCGTTATGGCAGCCTGCCGACGAGCGAGGTGGTCAAGGACGACCCCTTCTCCGAGGCGGATCCCGAAAGTGATTGGGATCAGGGCCGCACCGTGTGGACGGATTCGCGCGGCCAGGCCCTGGCCGGTGCCGAGAGCCCCGGCGCTTCCGCCCTGTACCTGGACCGCAAGATCGACGAGGTGGTGGCCGAGAGCTGGGCCGTCCTGGTCGGCCGTACGCTGAAGGGCACGCGGGAAGCCCGGGTCTACCGAGTTCTCGAAACCGAGCTGGCGACCGTGGCCGACTATGCCCTGAGCTCCGACGCCACCGGCCTGTCCCTCGGCGAGGCGGACGGTAGCCCGCTGCCCTCGAGCCTCACCCAACGACCGGCCTTCGATTTCCGCCGGACCGTCGTCCATCTCCAGAGTGAGCCCCTGGCGCTGGCCCAGCTGCCGCTGGAGGCCGCCTACCCCGATCCACAGGTGGATGACGGCAACAATGTGTTGACCCTGAGCTCGCGGATCACCGACCTCCCGCCCGGGCGACCCGTGGCGATCACCGGCGAAGCGCCGGACGGCACCGAGTCGAGCCGGGTGGTTCTGCTCCAGCGTCTGGACAACGATCCCGAAGACCTTTCCGCACCCACCCGTCTGATCTTCCGGCAGGCCCTGGAGCCGGGCTCGTTTCGGCGCGCGTCGGTACGGGCCAACGCCAACGTGGTGCTGGCCACCCATGGAGAGACGGTGGCCGAGGTTCTGGGCAGCGGCGACGGCGAACGGGGCGGGCAGCGCTTTCGCCTGCAGAATCCACCCCTGACCTATCTCTCGGCTCCGCTCCCCGGGGGCGCCCGCAGCACTCTGGAGGTCCGGGTCGACGGCGTCCGCTGGCTGGAGGTCGACACGCTCTTTCCCCAGGAGCCGCGCGACCGCGCCTACCAGGTCCGGGTCGACCCCCTGGGGCGTGCCTGTGTGGAGTTCGGCGACGGCCGACGCGGTGCCCGGTTGCCGAGCGGCCAGGAAAACGTGACCTCCGTCTATCGCAGTGGCATCGGCGCGGCCGGTCGACTGAAGAGCGGTCAGCTGAGCCTGATGACCAACCGCCCCCTCGGCATCCGCGACGTACGCAATCCCACCGCAACCACCGGCGCCGACGACCCCGAGGACATCGAGCGCGGCCGGGCCAACGCACCGGTCACCGTGCGAACCCTCGGGCAAGTGGTTTCGCTCGGCGACTTCGAAGACTTCGCACGCACCTTCGCCGGCATCCGCAAGGCCCAGGCCGTACCCCTGCGGGGTATCCACCTCACCGTTGCCGGCGCCGGCGGGGCGGCCATCCCGCTGGGCTCGGACCTCTACGACCATCTCGTCCAGGCTCTCGAGAGCCTGCGCCTGCCGGGGCCGCCGCTCACCGTTGCCTCCTACACGCGGCTGGATTGGAATCTCAGCGGCAAGCTCGTGGTCGACGAGCGCTTCCGCCGGGAAGATGTCTTCGAACGCGCCGAAGAGGCCCTTCTCACGACGTTTGCCTTCGAGCGGCGAGATCTCGGCCAACCGATCTACGCCACCGACATCATCGCCCTGCTCCAGAGCCTGGAGGGTGTCGTCGCAGTCGACCTCGACGCCCTGTACATCGAGGGCCGGCCTCCCGACCTGCACGGCATCCTGCGTGCGGAAGGCGCCCGGGTGGTGGCTGGAGAAACACGAGCCGGCGAGCTCCTCGTCCCTCGGGCCGACGGTATTTCCCTGGGAGCCCGAACACCATGAGCCAGCCTCTAACGGAACGTCTCTACAACCTGCTACCGGCAGTCTACCGCCAGCGGGACCTCGAACAGGGCCAACCCCTTCGAGCCCTGATGTCGGTGCTCGAGAGCGAGCTGCAGATCCTGGAGCGGGACATCGATGGCCTCTACGACGATGCGTTCGTCGAGACCTGCCAGCCCTGGGTGGTGCCCTACCTGGCCGATCTCCTCGGCATTCGCGCCCTCGGGGACGGCGCCGGAGCCGGCGCTCATCCGCGGGCTCAGGTGGCCAACGTGCTCGATCTGCGTCGGCGCAAGGGCACTCCCCTGTCCCTGGAGCGCGCCGCTCGGGACGTGCTCAGCTGGCCCGGGCGGGTGGTGGAGCTGTTCCGTTTCCTCGGCCACACCCAGAACGTGGCCCTGGTACGCCCGGGCCAGGGCGGCACCTTCGACGTCCGCCGCAGCGCCGACGCTGTGACCGATCCACCCCGGGCTCCGTTCGCCTCTCCCGGTGCCTTCCGCACCGTCGATGTGCGCCGGGCCGACACCAGCGGCGGCACCGGAAGAGGGCTCTACAACGTCCCCGATCTGGCGTTCTTCCTGTGGCGGCTGCGCCCCTACCGCCTGGCCAACGGCCCGACGTCCGCGGCCGACACCCCGCCGGACCGCCGCTTCCGCTTCGATCCTCTCGGCCGTGACCTCCAGCTCTTCCACGCGCCGGAAGGAAGCCCCGATCTGATCCGGCAGTCCGAGGCGGCCGATCTTCCGGTCGCCCTCGACCGCCGGCTCCTCGGCCAGGATTTGCAAGCCCATCGCCGGGACCATGCCGACACGGCTCCGGAGGCCCGACCCGCCAACAGCGACTTCTATGGACCGGACCGCGGCGTGTGGATCGAAAACGATGGCGCCGGAATGCCACCGTTCGAGGTCACCGCCCGCAACCTCGACGCCTGGGGCGCTCCCGGGGTCCTATCGAAACCGCTGGAGACGAACTTCGAGCTCGCGCCGCCCGAAATCCGGGTGACCCTCGGCACTACCCCCAGCGTGGTGGTGGTCGCCCCGCCGGCCCTGGGCGACGAGACTCAGCGTCTGCCTCTGGATCTGGAAGCGGCGCGGGCGATTCTGGAAACGAGCTTGCAGGACGCAACCGGCGCCTCCTTCACCTCCGCCCGGGTCTATACCCTCGACGATCGCCTCCTGGTGCTTCCCGGGAACGCCAGCGACGATGTGAGCGTCGCCCCGACGGACGACGACTCCCTGACGGCCGGACGCCTCGGACTTGCCGACGGCTCCTCGATCCAGGGGCGACTCTCGGCCAGCTTCTTGCCGCCGTTTCCTCTGTTCTCTCCGAATCCCGCCGTCGATGTCACCATGGGCACGGAGGGTCCGTACCGCGCCTGTCTGGAGCGCTCGCCGGCCAGCGTCAGCGACCTGCGAACCCTGCTGGAACGGGCGATCCGGAGGGCCAATCCGTCCAGCCCGCGGTTCCGGCTCGCCCGCGTATTGGTGGACACCGACGACCGGCTGCTCGTCCTCTCCGGAGATCCCAGTCAGGCCCCGGAGCTGAGTGCCGTGGGCGAGGCCACCCTTTGGGCGCCACTCACCACCGGCTCCACGTCGACCTCGGGTCTGCTGTCCACTCCGCTCTCCGACTTCCCGGCCCTTCGAGCCGTCCGGGTGACCCTCGGCGACCTCGAGCCGGTCGTCGCCGCCCTGCCCGGCGTGCCCGGCACCTCCGCCGAAGCGGCAATCCAGCTGGAAGCGGCCATTCGCGCCGCGGGCTCACAGCCGGCCTACCGCCGCGCTCGGGTCCACCGCCTGATCGACTCGGCCTCCCAGGAGCGCCTCCTGGTGCTCTCCGGAGAACCGGGAGACCGGGTCGCCTTCGCCGCAGCCCCCGGCCCGGGAGCTCTGCAGGAGACCGCGACCCTGGCCGCGCTGGGGCTCGAAACCACGACCCCGGCTCCGGGCGCCTTGTCCGGCACCCTGAAGCCATTTCCCCGGCTTCGTCGACCGATGGTGCAGGTCACTCTCGGTGGCCGCCTGCCCCGCACAGCCACGCTCGACGACGTCCCGGGCACCCTGCAGGAGGCCCGCCAGATCTTGGAGCAGGCCTTGCGCGGGTCGCAAAACACCTCGACGTACGCAAACGCACGGGTCCGGGTGCCCGTCGGGGAAAATCGGCTCCTGGTGTTGCCCGGCACGGCCAACGACCCGGTGGCGTTCGACCTGGCAGACGATGATTCCTCGACTGCCGCCGACCTCCGGCTACGGCCGACCGACGGCGCCACCCAGGTTCGGGGACTGCTCTCCGGCTCCTTGAGCATTCTTCCGACTCTCGGCACCACCAACCCCCTGCGGGTCACGGTGACGATCACCGACGCCGTGGGCGTGGCCACCACCGCCGAGGTGAGCCTGGGCCCACCGCCGTCTCCACCACCGCCGGACCTGCCGGCCTGGGATCTGCCCACGCTCGCCAGCGAGCTCCAGGCAGGTTTGCGCAATGCCACCCCGGGTACCCCGAGCTTCACCGGTGCTCGCGTGGCCATCGTGGACGACCGCCTCCTGATCTTCTCCGGGGTCGACCGCGAAGAGATCGAATTCACATCCCTTCCGGGCGACTCCACGGCGGCGGCATTGAAGCTGACGCCGGTCTCGGCCGTTCTCACCGAGGGCCTGTGGTCGGGAGACCTGGCCACGTTTCCAGCTCTCGGAGCCGCTCCAGCGATGAATCTGGAGCTCGGCGGCACCTCGGGCACGGTCCAGCTGGAGCGTCTCCCGAGAGACTTGCGCCACGCGGCCGACCTGCTGCGGGCTGCCATCGCCGGACTGGATACAGACGCCCGGGTGTTGCTGCACGAAGACCGCCTGCTGCTACTCGCTGGCGACCCGACCCAACCCGTGGTCGTCCGCCCGGCGGTAGAAGACCCCGCAACGGCCCATCTGCTCGACCTGTCGTGGCAGGCCGCGGTGGACCCGCACTCCGGACGGGTGCTGTTCGGACCCGACCCGACGGTGGGTACGGTGCGCGGGCATCACGCCTACGGTTTCAGCGCCGATCTGGGAGGTGGCCCCTACGACCGTCGCAGCACTCTGGCGCAAGAATCGGACTTTCCACTGGTGTTGGAAGTCTCCCGCAATGGCTCATTCGACACTCTGCAGGGTGCTTTCGACGCCTGGGCCAACGCGGGCAGACCCGACACCCTCGTACGCATCGTGGACTCCGAGCTGTACCCCGAAGCGCCGACCTTGGAGCTGGCACCGGACGCTCGCCTGGTGCTCGAGGCCGCCGACGGCACGCGACCGGTGATCGCCTGGGCGGACCCCGCCCTGGGCCTCCCCAACTTCCGGATTCGGGGCGCGAGCGGCGCCTCTGTAGTCCTCAACGGCCTCCTGCTGGACGGCACCCTCGAGCTCGAAGACGGGATGGATCTGCGGATCACGCACACCACCCTGCGGCCGCGACCGGGCCGGCCGAGCCTTCGACACACCGGCGCGGCGGAAGATCTGGAGGTCCGCCTGTCGAGCAGTGTGGCGGGCGCCCTGGCCCTGCCGGACTCGACGGCCTGCCTGGAGGTGGAGGACAGCGTGCTCGACGCCGATGGCGACGAGCTCGGAGCAACCCCCTGGCCGGCGCTGATCTCCGACGCCCTCACGGAGCCGCCCGATCTCGGCTCCCTCTTCGAGCTGGAGGTCGAGCTGGGACCCGAAACCGGCACCGCCCGCCTGCGCAATGTACCCACCAGCCTGCAAGATCTGCGCGGCCTGCTGCAGGAGGCCATCCAGGCGATCCCGAGCACCGACCCGGACCGCTTCGCCATGGCACGGGTCATCCAGGTGGGGAACCGCCTGCTGGCTCGCTCGGGCAATCTCGGGGAGAGCGTCCGCTTCGCGGGCACCTCCCGGGATGGCACCACGGTGGAAAAGGCACAGCTGCGCCAACCTCCTGCCATGCCCCTCGACGGTCTGCTCTCGGGCGACCTCACGGGTTTCCTGCCCTTCACCTTCCCGCAGATCCTGGTCACCTTCGGCGACCTGGCGCCCCGGGTCATCACTCTCGCGGCCGAGCCCCAGACGCTCGGGGAGGTCGCCAGTCTGCTGCAAGCCGCACTGCGGGTCTCGGGATCGGAGCCGACGTTCACCGGGGCACAGGTCGAGCTGCTGAGGATGGACAACGCGGGGCAGGAGAGGCTGCTGGTGCGCCCCGGTGTGCCCGGGGACCTGGTGCGCATCGACACCACCCTCGGTGACCCGGACTCCCGCGCCGATTTTCACTTCGACACCGCTCGGAGCGTGACCGGTGTGATGAGCGAGGTGCTGGATCCGTTTCCCCTGTTTCCGAATCCAGAGCTCGTGGTGAGCGTCGGCTCCTCGACCGCTCTTCTCACCTTGGCTTCACAGTCCCCCCCGTCCCCACTGCCTTCGGACCTCGGAGAGCTGGCCACCGAGCTCGCCACAGCGCTCGGAGACGATGCCTCGACTCTCGGCTTCTCCGGCGGCGAGGTGCTCTCGTTTGCGCGCCGGATCCTGGTGCTGTCGCCGAGCCTGATCAACGACGTTTCGTTCACATCCGCCGGCACGGACCTCACCACGGCCGGCGAGATGGGCCTGTTGCTGCCACCGGATGGCGGCGCGGAGCAGGTCCAGGGCCTGCTCTCCGGCGTCGTCGATCCCGCGGGTCTGGCCTTTCCCAGACCCGCCCTGCAGATCACTTTCGATACCGGTGCTCCGCAGACCCTCGTCCTCGACCGCTCGCCGGAAGACCTGGTCGACGCGGGCCGCCTGATCGAGGCGGCGGTCGCCAACCTGACCGGAGAAGACCCGATCACGGTGCTCGTTCTGGAGGATCGTCTGCTCCTCCGCCGCGATGGCGACTCGATCACCATCACCCCCCTGGCTGCTCCCGGCGATACCGACACCGCCCTCGAGCTGGGTCTGGTCCAAAGCACCGACTTCGACAGCCGGAGCCTCATGGGCGGCCTGCTCTCCGGAGGGCTCACATTTCCGGAATTCGTGCTCCCCCAGCTGGCGGTGACCTTCGGAGACACCGGCCCTCTCGAAGTGAGCCTCGAGCGTTATCCCCAGGGGACCGGTGCCGCCCTGGCCCAGGACACGGCCGAGCTCTTGCAGAGCGCTCTGCGCCGCGCTTCCTCGAAGGACGCCTTTCGCCTTGCCCGGGTCGCCTTTTCCAACGATCTCCTGGTGGTCCTGCCCGGCGAGCCGGTGAACGAGGTCCTCTTCGGCCCCACCGAAGCCGACAGCACTTCCGCCTCGGAGCTGGAGCTCCAGCAACCCCCGGCGGTCTTCGTCAACGGGTTGCTCTCCGGCTCGCTGGCGCCCTTCCCCGAGCTCGCACGGCCGGAGCTCCTTGCCATCCTGGGTGGATTTCCGGCCCTCGTGACCCTGGCCAGCAACCCGGGAACCCTGACGCTGGCGGCCAGCAGCCTCCAGGCGGCTCTCCGAGAGATCTCGATATCTCCCTTCTTCCTCGAGGCTTCCGTCCTCGTGGTGGGAAATCGCCTCCTGGTGCTGATCGGCGGCGGCAGCGGTGCTGCTACTTTCTTGATCACCGGAGACGATTCGGCGACCGCCACCGGCCTGCGCCTGACCTCGGAAAATGGCGCCGATTCCGTAGCCTGCCGATGGTCCGACGACCTTACGGGGTTCAGCGGCCTGCAGCGGCCCGAGGTACGGGTGACCTTCGATTTCGGCGGCACGCCGGCTCCATTCACCGCTTCTCTCGGCGCCGATCTCCCCTTCGATCTCGCCACCGCGGCCACCCGTCTCGAGACGGCGATCCAGAGCCAGGGATTCATGAACAGCGTGGTCACCAACATCGGCACTTCGCTGTTCGTCGACCCCGACACGGACTCGGACGATATGATTCTCATCGCCGGCACCGGTGACGACCCCACCACCGCCGCAGACCTCGGTATGACCTCCGCGGAGGCCGGCCTCTTGGGCGATTCCCTCGCAGAGCCCCTGGCCTTGCCAGCCGACACCGCGACCACACCAGGCGTATTGATCACGGTTGGTGGCGACACCGTGACCGCGGTCCTGGGCAGCTCTCCCACAACGCTTGCCGACGCCGCCAGCGCCCTGGAATCGGCGATCCAGACCGCGAGCACCAGCGACACCCGATTCACCGAGGCTCGGGTCGAGGTGCGTGGCGATCGCCTGTTCGTGATTCCCGGAGGCTCGGGGGGTCGGGTGATCGTGAGCCCATCGCCGGATGATCCCACGACCGCGAGCGAGCTCCGGCTCGATCCGGGCAACGGCAGGTGGGGTCTGCTCACCGGCGACCTCGCGAGCTTCTCCCAGCTGACGCTGACTCCCGAGATCGACTACACGGTGGGGGGAGTTGGCCAGCCGGTACATGTCAGCGGCACCGTGACGTTCACCACGGTTCCCGCCAGCCTTTCGGACGTTCGGGCGGCGTTGGATTCCGGTATCGCCGAGGCTCTGGTAGAGCTCGACAGCAGCGGCAACCGACTCCGGGCCTGCCCGCTCCAGCCCGGGGTCACCACGGTCTCGTTGGCGGATACGGCCACCTTGCCGGGAGCCCCTCAGCTGGCCACGATCCTTGGACTGACCGACGCTGCCGGAGGCCGGACCCTCGAAGGCACGATGAGTGGCGACCTCGTCAGCTACGCAGGTCTGCCGTTGCCACCCCTGGAT
>CAZMEL010000166.1:0-17662 GCA_964565225.1 uncultured Thermoanaerobaculia bacterium
GCGTCGATCAGCTCGTGGAAACCATTCGCCAGCTCGACTCCTTCGACGTAGACCTCGAATCGCTCCGCCACCGCCAAACCGTCGGCTTCGTGCCGGACCCGAGCCAGGGCCGCCTGGGACGCCGGGTAGTCGAAGACGAAGGTCGGCTGCTTCAAGCCGAGCCCGGGCTCCAGGCAATGACTCATCAAGAGGTGCAGCCAGACCTCGCGATCCTGCGCTTCCGGCTCCTCGCCGCCCCAGTCCACACCCGCGCGGCGAGCCGCCTCTGCCAGCTCTGCAGCCGATGCCCGGTGGGGGTCGACGCCGAGAGACGTTTCGAAGAGCTCGCCATACGAGAGCTTTTCCGCTCTCCGGCTGCCGAGCACCACCGTGAGGAGAGCGGCCACCTCGTCCATCAGGTCGTGATGGTCGAAGCCCGGGCGATACCACTCCAACATGGTGAACTCGGGATTGTGGAACCTGCCGCTCTCCCCGTCACGAAAGGCCTTTGCGATCTGGAAGATGGGGCCGCTACCCGCCGCGAGGAGGCGTTTCATGGCGAATTCGGGAGAGGTCTGCAGGAAGAGATGCCGGGATCCGGCCGGGGTCTCGAGGCGGCTGCCGAGGCTGGCGAGATGCAGGTCGGTCACCGGGGCGGAGGCGAGACACGGCGTCTCGACCTCCAGCACGCCTCGATCGGCGAGGAACCGGCGCAGGTCGCGGTTGAGCTCGGCCCGGGCGCGCAGGGCTTCCAGCGATGCGACCGGGCGCCAAGCTCCCGCTTCGACTCGACTCATCGGAGCGCGGAGCCCTCGAGATCAGTCTTTGGCGCGCGACACGTAGGCGCCGGTGCGGGTATCGACCTTCACCACTTCCTCGATCTGGATGAAGAGAGGCACGCGGATCACCGCTCCGGTCTCCAGGGTGGCCGCCTTGCTGCCGCCGGAGGAGGTATCACCCTTGAGGCCGGGGTCGGTCTCGGTGATCTTCAGGGTGACGAAGTTCGGCGGTGTCACCGAAATGGCGGCGTTGTTCCAGAGGGTCACGTCGCAGCTGTCCTGCTCCTTGATCCACTTCACGGCTTCCCCCATGGCTGCCTCGTCGACCTCGTACTGCTCGTAGGTGCTGGGCTCCATGAAGTGCCACTTCTCGCCGTCGGAGTAGAGATACTCCATCGGTGTTTCGTGTACGTCGGCGGCCTCGATCGATTCGCCGGATTTGAAAGTCTTCTCCAGCACCCGACCATTCTGCAGATTGCGCAGCTTGACCCGGCTGAAGGCCTGCCCCTTGCCGGGTTTCACGAACTCGTTCTCGATGATCGAGCAGGGGGAGCCGTCGAGCATCACCTTGAGCCCGGGACGGAATTGGTTGGTGGTGTAGGTGGCCATGGATCTTCCTCATTCGGTGGTTCGAACCGGTGCGGATCGATAGGATTTCGATGGTCTGGCAGCCCGTGGTGAAACTCGAGCCGCGCTGCGAGCGGCCCTTTTCCGGCAGCTCAGCGTTGCAAAAACTCGAAAGATCACCGATATTCCTGCGGTTTTGCGCCTCGATCTGCCGGAAAATTGCTCGCTCTCGCCAGCGGCTGACTTTCACCACGGGCTGCTGGGTGCCCGGCGCCGGAATCGTACTCGAAGTCGGCTTCCTCGAGGCTTCGCCGAAGCTTGATCGTGCCCCGCGCTAGGGGTAACGTCGGCCCATGATAACTCGAACGCCAGGCAGCGGCACAAGCGAGCCGGCCCCCCCTCCCACCCCTCGCCCGGCAACGGCTCCTCTCTGGCAACGGGAGCTGGCTCGGGCCGTTCGCTCTCTCGACGAGCTGCTCGCGATTCTCGGCCTCACGGCCGAGCAGGTTTCCGCCTCCGACATCGCCCGGCGAGAGTTCCCTCTCCTGGTCCCCCGCGGCTTCGTCGGCCGCATGCGCCACGGTGATCCTCGAGACCCTCTTCTGCTCCAGGTCGTACCCAAGACCGAAGAAGTGCAGGCTCCTCCGGGCTTTGTCGCCGACCCTCTGGGAGAGAGGCAGGCCACCCCGGCGCCGGGCCTGTTGCACAAATACCGAGGCCGGGCCCTGCTGGTGACCACCGGCGCCTGCGCCATTCACTGCCGCTACTGCTTCCGACGCCACTTCCCCTACGAAGAGCATCGGGAACGGGACTTCGAAGAAGCCGTCGCCTATCTCCGGCGCTCCCCCGATGTCGAAGAGATCATTCTCAGTGGGGGGGATCCCCTGGCCTGGAACGATCGGCGGCTGGCGCGGCTGGCAGAAGAGCTCGGGAGCATCGACCACCTGCGGCGTTTGCGGATCCACACCCGGCTTCCCGTGGTCCTGCCACAGCGGATCGACGACGACCTGCTCGCCTGGCTCACCGCGAGCCGGCTGCAACCGGTGGTGGTGATCCACACCAATCATCCCAGGGAGCTCGATGTCGAAGTCGCCGCGGCTCTGCGTCGATTGCGAAGGGCCGGAATCACCCTGCTGAATCAAACCGTCCTCCTACGCGGGATCAACGATTCGTCTCGGATCCTCACGGACCTGAGCAAGGATTTGTTTGCAGCAGGAGTCTTGCCGTATTATTTGCACCTCGTGGATCGCGTTCGCGGAGCCGCGCACTTCGAAATCCATGAAGACGAAGGCCGTGCATTGGCTCGGGAGCTGATGGCACAGTTGCCCGGCTACCTGGTGCCGCGGCTGGTTCGAGAGGTACCCGGCGCCCGGTCCAAAGTGCCGATAGATCTCCGAGCCGGTGCTTCGTCTCCGTCCATTTCCTGATCTCAGCCGAGGGAGAAACGCAGGCTTCGGCCCTTCGAAAGGGCTTCGTGGGGCCTGTACGCCTCCGCTGTAGAAACGGCAGCCCGAATCGACAAGACGGGCAGGAGAAGAGCTTGAAGACACTTTTCGAAGCAATCGAGAGCGGCGACGTCGGGGAGGTGTGGCAGGCGGTGAAGGCCGGTGCAGCTCTCGACGAAATCGACGGGAACACAGAAATGACTCCTCTTGCCCTCGCCGCCGAAGCAGGGCATACGGAAATCGTGCGTATTCTGCTCGCGGCAGAGGCCGACGCCAACCTCGGCGGAGCCACGACACCTCTCGAGGCGGCCGTCGTGGAAGGCCACATCGAAACGGTGGCGGCCCTGCTCGAGGCGGGAGCCGACGTCAACCTGGCGGTCGAAGACGGCTTCACCCCCCTGATGACCGCGTCGGCCACTGGCGACCTGCGGCTGGTGCGCTGCCTGCTCGATGCCGGCGCCCGGCCCCGAAAGACCAACGACGATGGCGACACCGCCATTTCTCTGGCACAAGAAGAAGGCCACGATGCCGTGGTCAAGCTCTTGCGATCCCGGAGCCGGCGTCGAAAGGCAGCCCCTGAGGAGCCCGAGGCTCCGGCGCCAGCCCCCGAGAGCAGCGACGATGCCGCCACGTCGACGGCCGGAGACGAGCCCCGGGATTCCGGAGACGAAGCCACCACGCCGAAGCCCGAGGCGAGCTCCGAAGGCACCGACGAAGAAACTCGGCCACCGAGCGCGGAGGACGGTGAATCTTCCGACTCTTCGGCCGACCGGACAGCTCCTGCCGCAGCGGCCGCTTCCCCGGATTCGGAGCCCACAGAGGCCAGCCCGGACGAGCCTTCACCGGTAGCTGATTCCCAGGAGGCGGCAGAGGACTCGGCGACTGGGGGCTCCGCGCAGGAGGAGCCTTCCGAGGACCGGGAATCCGAGCCCGAGCAGAGCCCACCCGTCGCGGAGGGGCCCGCGGCCGATGCCCGACCAGCTCCAGACGCCGACTCCGAGACACCCGTGGAGCCCGAGGCTCCTCCAGCCACTTCCGAGCCCCCTGCCCAGGTGGCGAGCCACAGACTGGCCGAATCGAAGGTCATGATCGAGAAGCTGGAGATCTTGAAGAAGCGGATCGCAGGGGGCGGAGAGACTCTCGACCCTTCCGCCTTCGAGGGTCTCGACCTCGAAGAGCCCGATACCGCGGGCTATCGACCGCTCATGGCCGCGGCCTACTTCGGCGAGCTGGAGATCGTCGAGGCCCTGCTCGAGGGCGGCGTGGAGATCGATGCCACCGACCGTACCGACTCCGGTCTCACCGCCCTGGCATGGGCCGCCCAGAGCGAGAGCCCCCGGCGTTTCGAGGTGCTCTCGGCCCTCGCTCGGGCCGGAGCCGAGCTCGACAGGCGCTGTGGCCACAACCAGCGTACGGCATTGATGCACGCCGCGGCCGCCGATGTCGGTCTCGACCGTCCTCCGCAAGAACGCTTCGCGGCCACCACCCGGCATCTGATCGAGCTCGGTGCCCAGACCGAGATCACCGACCGCCGGGGGCTCACGGTCTGGCGACTGATGAAGCGCGACGCGCTCGGTGCCCGGACCTCCACGGTCTATCGCCGTCGCCTGCACCAGATGCTGCGGGTCCTGGAGTACTGCGGCGCCCGGCCCATCGCCAGCCACGCGGTCTGATCACCGGCCACCGGTGGCCCCCGGTTCCCAGGTGCACGGCTGCCCGGCATATCATCGGTCGACTATGATCGGACGATCGATCGTGTTTCGACCGCTGCTCGCAGCCCTCGACCTGGAGACCCGTAGCCGTGTTGGATTTCTTTTTTCGCTTCGCCGTCGTCGTACTTCTCCTTTTCCCCTCCTCCACGGCTCTCTCCGAGGAGATCGAATCGATTCCTCCGGCTCCCCCTCGCGCCGAAGGTGAGGGCCCCTATGACCAGCTGATCCTGCGTGGGGTCACCCTGATCAACGGCACCGGCGCTCCTCCGATCGGCCCGGTCGACCTGGTGATCGAGGGCAACCGCATTCGTAATGTGAAAGTGGTCGGCAACCCCGGAGTGCCGATCGATCCTACCGACCGCCCCGAGCTCGCCGAAGGAGGCCGCGAGATCGACCTCTCGGGTCATTACGTGTTGCCCGGCTTCGTCGACATGCACGGCCACATCGGTGGAGTGGCCCAGGGCACACCCGCCGAATACGTCTTCAAGCTGTGGATGGGCCACGGCATCACCACCGTCCGGGATCCTGCCTGTGGCAACGGGCTCGACTTCTGCCTCGAGCACAAGGCGAAGAGTGACGAAGGCGAGATCACCGCACCGCGGATCGAGGCCTATGTGGTGTTCGGCCAGGGCCGTGACGAGCCCTTCACCACTCCCGAGCAGGCCCGGCGATGGGTCGCCGACGTCGCCAAGAAGGGGGCCGACGGCCTCAAGTTCTTCGGCTACCGGCCCGACATCCTCCGGGCCGCCATCGAGAAGGCACGAGAGGAAGGACTGGGCACCGCCTGCCACCACGCCCAGACCGACGTCACCCGGGTCAACGTGCTCGACACCGCCCGCTGGGGCTTGACCAGCATGGAGCACTGGTATGGCCTGCCGGAGGCGCTCTTCGTCGATCGCACGATCCAGGACTACCCGCTCGACTACAACTACATGAACGAGCAGGACCGGTTCGGCCAGGCCGGTCGCCTGTGGAAACAGGCCGCGGCACCCGGGAGCCCACGCTGGAACGAGGTCATCGAGGAGCTCATCTCCCTCGATTTCACCCTCGACCCGACCCTGACCATCTACGAGGCGAGCCGCGATCTCATGCGGGCCCGCCGCGCCGAGTGGCACGACGAGTACACCCTGCCGAGCCTGTGGGACTTCTTCCGCCCCCACCGCAAGGCCCACGGCTCCTACTGGTTCTCCTGGGGCACCGAAGACGAGGTGGCCTGGCGGGAGAACTACCACCTCTGGATGCAGTTCCTCCGGGACTACAAGAACCGCGGCGGCCGGGTCACTACCGGCTCCGACAGCGGATACATCTACAAGCTCTACGGCTTCGGCTATATCCGCGAGCTGGAGCTCCTGCGGGAGGCGGGCTTTCACCCCCTCGAGGTGATCCGGGCCGCCACTCTCTCCGGCGCCGAAGCGATCGGACGCGACCACGAGCTCGGGAGTGTAGAGCCGGGCAAGCTCGCCGATCTCGTAGTGGTCGAGGCCAACCCCCTGGCCAACCTCCAGGTGCTCTACGGCACCGGCGCCATCGAGCTCGACGAAGAGAACATCCCGCGCCGGATCGGCGGAGTCTCGCTGACGATCAAAGACGGCGTCGTCTTCGACGCGAAAGAGCTCCTGGCGGACGTCCGGCAAATGGTGCGAGACACCAAGGACCGGGAAGGCCGAGAGATCGTGCAGCCCGGTCTCCCCGGCGATCTCCCTGCGGCCGAGAAGGCCGAGCCCCAGGAAGAAGCATCGCAACGTTCTGCCCACTGAAGCAACCGATCGTGTGGCGTCCGCAAAAAGAGCAGGCGTTCCGCCTACCAAACGGTCGGAATATCAAGATTTTGAAATGAACTTCTTAATAGAAACAGGTTTAAAGTCTTGAAAGTGGGCAACGAAGCCGGTATGAGACTTCCAAGACCAACTTCCGAATCCTCTCTTCTGATCCTCGGGCCGACGACTCCGGCCCGGGAGCGCGTTCTACGCTTTCTCGAACGGCAAGGCTTCCAGGTCGAAGCGACCGACCGCGAGGAACGGGCCGTCCGCCGGCTGACCGAAGGTAGGTTCGAAGCTCT
The DNA here is from genome assembly GCA_964565225.1 of uncultured Thermoanaerobaculia bacterium. Taxonomy (GTDB): domain Bacteria; phylum Acidobacteriota; class Thermoanaerobaculia; order Multivoradales; family J023; genus CAZMEL01. Next base: position 6,542 of record CAZMEL010000166.1, read on the forward strand.
CCTGCTGCGGGTCGGCGCCGCCTTCCCCACCGGTCTGGAGAGCCTTCGGAAGCTGCGCCGTGAGCTCTCTCCCGAAGCGTTGCCGGTCATCGCCATCGGTGATCCCGTGCCCCGAGAGCTCGCGGTGCTTTCGTTTCGCCTCGACGCCGACGACTACGTGACCGAGCCCGTCGATCTCCCGGTTCTGCTCGCCCGCCTCGAGACCCGCCGCCGTCTACGTGCCGCCCGCCAAGACCTGCGGCAAGAGTGTCGCGAGCAGAAACCGGTGACCTTCGAACAGCGCTTTCGCCTCGGCTCACGCATCGGTGAAGGCCAGTTCGGTGCGGTCTTCCGAGCCGCACGCCAGACCGACGGCAAGGAGGTGGCGGTCAAGCTCCTGCGGCGCAGCCTGCTGCCCAGCCGCGAGAGCCGCGAGCGTTTCCGCCGCGAGATCGAGACCGTTTCCCAGCTGCAGCATCCGAATACCGTCGAGCTGCTCGAGTCTGGAGAAACCTCGGCCGGAAATCCATTCCTGGTCATGGAGCTTCTACAGGGATTCACCCTGGAAGAGGAGATGGCCGAGCAGAGGCGGATCTCCCTCGCCCGTTGCTGCGAAATCCTGCACCCCGTTTGCGAGGTGCTCGAGCTCGCCCACCGGCAGGGCATCGTGCACCGCGACATCAAACCCCAGAACATCTTCCTGCACCAGGGCCCCGAGGGTGAGGTGGTGAAGGTGCTCGATTTCGGAATCGCCAAGCTGGTCGACAGCCCCGAAGAGCAGCACCTGACCCGCGAAGGAATCGGCCCGGGCACGCCCAGCTACATGGCCCCGGAACGTTTCTACGAAGAGCCCTACGACGGCGCGGCCGATCTCTACGCCGTCGGGGTGATGCTGTTCGAAATGCTCACCGGTGAGCTGCCCTTCGTCTCCACCGATGCCAATCCGATCCACGTGGCGGTCAAACACATGACCCAGCCTCCTCCTCTTCTGCGCTCCCTCGATCCCGCGCTTCCGGAGGAGGCCGAATCCCTGGTCGCCGAGGCGCTGTGCAAGCGGCCCGAGCATCGGCCCGACGCCGTTGCCATGGGCCGGCGCCTGGCCGAGCTGGCGGCTCGGGCCTCCGCCGAGAGCTCCCCGCTCGGCAACACCGCGTAGCCGTGTGGGCTTCGGCCCCGTTTTCGAAATCTTGTTCGTAACACAATCGGCGTAGAGTACCGAACGGTTGGTATTCCTTTCGGCTCGCGGCCTTTCGATCATCCGATGTCAGAATCTCCCTTCCAGATCCTTCTCGTCGACGACAACGATTTCGTCGTCCGCACCCTGAGCCGCCAGCTCGAGGGGGAAGGCTACGGCGTGAAAGTGGCCCGCGACGGCGCCAACGCCCTGCAGGTGTTCGAGCAGGACCCGGTCGACCTGGTGCTCCTGGACGTGCGGATGCCCGGGCTCGACGGGCTGGAAGTGTTGCAGACCCTGCGCCGCCTCCATTCCGCCAACGAGCTCCCGGTGATCATGGTGACCGCCAACGGCGCCAGCGACGACGTGGTCAATGCCTTCGATCTCGGCGCCAACGACTACGTCACCAAACCCCTCGACTACCCGGTGGTCAAGGCCCGGATCCAGACCCAGCTACGCTCCCGTACCCCGGGCGCGAAGCGTCGTACCCCCGGGCGCCCGATCTTCTCCGATATTCGGCTGGGGACCCTGATCGAGGGCCGCTACCGGCTCGACTCCCAGATCGGCGAAGGGCAGTTCGGAGCCGTGTTCCGAGCTACCCACCTCAAGCTCCAGCGCCCCGTGGCGGTGAAGATTCTCAGCACGCCCCTGGAAGAAAAAGACCTCGCCTGGCAGAGATTCCACCAGGAGGGGGTGACCATGAGCCGCCTGCAACATCCCAACGCGGTGTCGGTCCTGGACTTCAGCCTCACCGGGGGAGGCATGCCCTTCCTGGTCATGGAGCTCCTCGAAGGCCACACCCTCGAGGAAGAGCTGATCCGCCACGGGCAACTCTCCGTGCAGCGCAGCGCGGAAATCGTTCTCCAGATCGCCCAGGTGCTCTCGGAGGCCCACTCCCTGGGCATCGTGCACCGGGACATCAAACCCCAGAACATCTTCCTCCACCAGAGCCGCCAGGGAGAGGTGGTCAAGGTGCTCGACTTCGGAATCGCCAAGCTGATCGACGAGTCGCGCGCCGGTCGCAAGCTCACTCGAGAAGGAGACGGCCCCGGAACACCGGCCTACATGGCCCCGGAACGCTACTCGGACCTCCCCTACGACGGTCGTGCCGACGTCTACAGCCTCGGGATTCTTCTCTTCGAAATGCTCGTCGGCCGCCTTCCGTTCGTGTGCCCCGACGGCAATCCGATGAAGATCGCCCTTCTCCATCTCAGCGAGCCTCCCCCCCTGCTTCGGACCTTTCGTTCCGAGCTTCCGAGACGGGTCGAGGAGGTCGTGCTCCGGACCCTCGAGAAACGAGCCGAGGACCGCCCCCACGTGGCCGACCTGGCGCGAGATCTCGCCTCCGTGGCGGGCCTTCCGCTCCCTCCGTCCCTCCACCCGTCGAGCCCGGCCCAGGGCGTCGGCTGACCGAAGGGAAACGGCCAGACATGTCACCTCACGACCCGGCTCCGTGCTCCGACCAGAATCGCCTCGACCGCCTCGCACGGGGTGTAGCGCACGACCTGAAGAACCAGCTCACCGCCATTCTCGGCAATCTCTCCCTGGTGCTCCCGAAGCTGCCACCCGACTCTCCACAGGCTCCGATCCTGCGGGAGATCGAGCTCTCGGCAGAGCAGGCCGTGGTCCTCGCCGACCAGCTGCACATCTATGCCGGTGTCGTTCGGCTCGACCCTGCACCGGTCGAGCTCGGCGGCTTGGCCCGAGAAATGGTCCGCCTGCTGCGCGGCGCTCTGCCTCCCGGCGCTTCTCTCGAGCTCCAGCTGGCCGACGAGCCGACCCGTGCCCTCGCCGACGGTGGCAAGATCCGTGAATCCCTGATGCACCTGATCCTCAACGCGGCGGCGGCCCTCGGCGAGTCTCCTTCCGAAGGCCGGGTGGTCTTGCGTACGGGCCGCGCTCCGGCAGAGCTCGGCTCCCTGGTCGTCGACGGTCGCCAGCCCGGCGCTTCTTGTGTCTTCCTGGAAGTCACCGACAACGGCCGCGGCATGAGCGCCGATACCCTGGCCGTCGCCTTCGATCCCTACTTCTCTACTCGGCGGGGCTCGAAGGGAATCGGCCTGGCGTTCGTCGCCGGGGTCGTGCGTGGCCACCAGGGCGCCATCGGCGTGTCCTCCACTCCTGGGAAAGGCACCGCGGTTCGCCTCTACCTGCCGATGATCGATCCGGGGAACGAGTCGCACACGGGGGATTCTCGCTCGGGGTAAGATGCCGCCCCATGTCGATGCAGATGATCGCCACCTGTGGCCTCGGGCTCGAGGAGCTCCTCGCCCGAGAGCTGACCGAGCTCGAAGTCACGGGAATCGAAACCCGGCGCGGCGCGGTCACTTTTCGCGGCTCCTGGCGCGACTGCTGGCGCGCCAACTGGCGGCTGCGGACCGCCAACCGGGTCCTGGTCGAGCTGGGCACCTGGCCCGGTGACGATGCCGTGAGCCTCGCCAAGGGGGCCCGGGAGCTGTTCCGGAGACGAGGGCGTAGAGATACGCCGGACGTCGGTGCTCTCTTGACCCCCGAACGCACCTTCGCCATCCGCGCCACCACCAGCCAATCCCGGATCACCGATCTCCGCTGGGCCGCCCTCAAGGTCAAGGACGGGTTGGTGGACGGGCAGCGGGATCGTTACCGGCGCCGATCTTCGATCGAAAGAGACGATCCGGACCTCTCCTTGCGGCTGCGCCTGCACCGCGACCAGGCGACTCTTTCTCTCGACACCTCGGGGGAGTCGCTCGATCATCGCGGGTATCGCCAGGTCACCTCCGCGGCGCCGGTCCGGGAGCAACTGGCGGCAGCCTGTGTGCTGGCGAGCGGTTGGGACGGCAAAGGTGCCGTCTACGACCCGATGTGTGGCTCGGGAACCCTGTTGATCGAGGCCGGATTCTTCGCCCTCGGCCGAGCACCCGGTTCGCTGCGTCGCCAGTGGGCTCTCGAGAAGCTCCCCGCGTTCGACCCCAAGACCTTCCAGAAGATCCGGAACGAGCCTCTGCCCACCCCTGGGCCCGACGTCACCCTCCACGGCTGTGACCTGTCGCGGCAGGCGGTGGCGGCCACCCGCACGAATCTGCGCCGGGCCGGGCTCGAGGATCGGGCCGAGGTCCGGCGCGGCGATGCTTTCTCGTCGCAGGCCCCGGTGCCTCACGGCCTGGTGCTGATCAACCCCTCCTACGGCGAGCGACTGGAGGCGACCCCCGAGCAGTGGCGACAGATCGGCGATCTTCTCAAACAGAGCTTTCGTGGCTGGCGGGCCGTGGTCCTCGCCGGAGGCCCGACCCGAGGCAAACACATCGGCCTGCGACCCGAACGTCGCTGGCCGGTGATGAACGGCCCCCTGGATTCCCGGATCCTCGTGTATTCGCTGTACTGACTCTCGGTTGTCTCGGCCACGGACCGATCTGGTACTCTACCGAATGCTGAATCCACCCATCAGCACCACGCCGCTCGATGGGGACACCGCTCGGGGAGAGTCGGTGCGGGTCCGGAAATCGGGGGATCGATTCGGAGCTTCAATGGTATGGCGACCACCGCTTTCCGGAATTTTGCCGGGCAATTCAATCGTTTGATCAACCACATCGATCGAGTCGATGTCAGGGTGCCGGAAGACAGCGCCCTGATCAGCCTCGCCGCGGACCTCGTCCCCGGAGTGACCCGGCTCCTGCGGGAAGCCATCGAGCTGCTCTCCCAGGTCGAAGAGGTCTACAGCCCCGACCAGATGAAGCCCCTCGCCACTGCCGACGACAATGAGTCCTTGAGCGGTATCGGTTTCCAGATCTCCACCGAGTTCGCAGCTCGTGACCTCGGCGACCTGGCCTTCTTCGCCCGCACCGACCTGCGCAACTCCCTCGAGAAGCTGATGTTCGCCGCCACCCAGAGAGGTGACCAGCTGACGCTCGCCTCCCACTGCGAGTCGGGTCTGCGCAGAGTGCGCAAGGCCCTCGTATCCGTGGAATCGGCGGTCTACGAGTTCGAAGGGTTCAAGCCTCCCAAACGAGCCTGGTTCGACGTCGAGGTCTCGCTACAGATTCGCAAGCTGTACTGGAATCTGCGGCGCGAGACCGGAGGCCACACGGTCGACCGGCAGAAACCCCTGGAAGAGCGCCTGCGTTCGGTGCTCTACCGCATCGTGGCGTTTCGCGAGCTCAGTGTGTACCCCCTCCTGCGGGTCGAGGATCGGGTCACCCTGCGGCGCCTGCTGAAACGAATCCTCGACTGGCTCAACAGCGCCGACCAGGTTCCGGCCGCGGGTGAACGGCTGTGGCAGGATCTCGCCGCATTTGCCGAGCTGCTGGTACAGGTCAGCCACCGTCAGGAGCTCCAAGACCACGATCTCGAGCTGATCAACCGGGCCCACCGTACGCTCTTTCCCTACGGCCAGCCCACTCCCGACATTCCCGAGGCCCTGCGTTCGGAGCTGCAGACTCTTCTCGGGCTCGATACAGAGCTGGATGCCCTGATCGTGGGCTCCGACTCCGATCCGGTGAGCTGGAAGCCGACCCTGCAAAGACTGCGGCAACAACTGGGGCGATCCCGGGCCATCGCCGGCAAGCTCGATCTGCTCCAGGGTGATCTCGACGATCTCTGAGTCGGTGCCCACCAGCTCGGAGCAAGCCCGAAAAAATCTCCGCCAGCCGTGTATCAAACAGCAGGAGTTTTTCGTAGTGTCCAGGGAAGACCCGCCGGGCGCCCTTGGGCCGGCTTCCTCTCGGAGGTGACTACCATGGCTCTACGCCGTTCTCGAAAAGACAAACTGATCGCCGGAGTGTGCGGAGGCATTGCCGAATGGCTCGGCTGGGATCCGACCGCCACCCGGATCCTCTACGTGCTCGTCTCGATCCTCTCCGCCGCATTTCCGGGGCTGATCGTCTACATCGCCCTCTGGGTCGTCATGCCCGAAGGTCGGTAGCTCGAGCCCCAACGACACCGCGGTCGCCTTCCCGCTTCCGGATCCGGAGGCGGGAACGGCGCCTCGACCACCGTGACCACGGGGCGAAGGGCTCAGCTCGGCTCTTCGTAGACCTCGATCAGATACTCGAGAAGCCGCACACGCTCTTCCACCGGCCAGGATTCGAAACGCACACCGCCGCTGACACCCAGCTGGTGGGAGACCACCGCGGGCAGACGCGAAAACTCCACGTCCTCGGCCAGGCGGAAGCTCAGAAAGACCCGGGTCCCTTCCGCCAGCTCGGGCGGCAGCACCAGCCCCAACCCCAGGGAATTGATGTCGAACGCGTCGACCACCCAGGGCTCCGCGGCCACCTCCGGCGCATCGACAGCGACCAACAGATCCCCGATCGGAAGCCGCTTCGCCCGGCGTCCCGACGCCTCCTGTGGACCTTCGCCTACCTCCGCTCTTCGGCCTTCTTCGAACGACATGTTTCTCCCTTCCGGACCGTTTCCAGGTCGCGAGCAGAACTTCACGGAACCCTGCTCCTCCCGGCTCCGGGCCGGGCTCCGTCCCTCGTGAAGCGGTCCTCCTCACATGCTAGACTCCACGAGCGTGTCCAAGGAATAGCATTTCCCTGCAAGGTTTGTCGAGATAGGGAGAAAACCCCATGAGCCTACCGCCGCTCACTCTGGGTATCGAAGAGGAATATCAGATCATCGAGCCCGAGTCCCGAGAGCTCAGGTCGTACATCCAGGAATTTCTCGAGCAGGGGCGGTTGGTTCTGCAGGATCAGATCAAGCAGGAATTCCTCCAGTCCCAGGTCGAGGTCGGTAGCCATATCTGCCGCAACGTGCAGGAGATTCGTGCCGAGGTGGTACGCCTGCGTCGGTCGATCTGCAAGCTGGCATCGGACAACGGCCTGAAGGTAGCCGCGGCGAGCACCCATCCTTTTTCGGCATGGGCCTCCCAGGATGTCTCCAAGGGAGAACGCTACACCCAGCTCCAGACCGACATGGCCGAGCTCGCTCGCCGGATGCTGATCTTCGGCATGCACGTCCACGTGGGGATCGAAGACCGAGAGCTCATGATCGACGTCATGAACCAGGCGCGGTATTTCCTCCCCCACCTGCTCACCCTCACCACCAGCTCCCCGTTCTGGCAGGGCCGGGACACCGGCCTGAAGTCGTACCGCACGGTGATCTTCGAGAGTCTTCCTCGCACCGGTCTGCCACCGAGCCTCAACTCCTGGGCCGACTACCAGGGATTCATCGACACTCTGGTCAACACCAAGTGTATCGACGATGCGACCAAGATCTGGTGGGATGTGCGCCCGCACTCCAAGTTCCCCACCCTGGAGTTTCGGGTCTGTGACATCTGCACGAAGGTCGAAGAGGCGGTTTGCCTGGCGGCCCTGGTGCAGGCGATCGTCGGCAAGCTCATCAAGCTGCGCATGACCAACCAGAGCTGGCGCCCCTACCGCCACCACCTGATTACCGAAAACAAATGGCGCGCGGTGCGTTACGGCATCGATGGCAACCTGATCGACTTCGGCAAACAAAAGGAAGTACCCATGCGGTTTCTGGCCGCCGAGGTTCTCGAGTTCGTCGACGATGTGGTCGACGAGCTCGGCTCTCGGAAGGAGGTCGAGTACGTGCATACGATCCTCGACTCCGGCACCAGTGCCGACCGCCAGCTGGAGGTCTTCCGGCGCACCAACAGTCTCGAAGCCGTGGTCGATCTCCTGGTCGAAGAGACGAGGGAGGGATGCTGGGATTGACCAGGCTCCTGTTGCGAGGCCGTAATTTCATGAGACGTCCGGGCTAGTGGCCCGCCAGCTCAGCCTCTTCCGGGCCATCCCACCGCCGCGATCTGCCCAGGAGCCGATCGAGGCTTCGCCAGAGCTCGTCGCACCGCCGCGACCCGCGGAGAGCGATTCCTCGACGCTGCGGGCACGGCTGCACGAGCTGCTGTCCGGGACGCTCGGCTCCCTGACTCTGACCAACAACCGCACACGGATCCTCTCCGCCCGCCCGAGGCGCGACGGTACGACGCTCGACGTCCGGATCCACCACTCGTTCACCACTGCCTCCGACACCACGCTCCGAGCGGTCGCCCGCTTCCTGCAAGCCGAGAAGGGCAGCGCTCGCAGGCGCCTGGCCCTGGCCGAGATCCGCAGCCATTTCGCGACCCACCCCCCTACCTCGCCACCCCGGCCCTCGCGCCGAATCTTGCGCCCGGTGGGCCAGGTTCTCGATCTACGAGAGGTCCGGGATCGCCTGAACGCCGAGTACTTCGAGGGGCGAATCGAAGCACATATCACCTGGGGCCACCGGACCCGGAGCTCCCGGCAGCGCCGAGGCAAGACCTTCTCCGTGCGCCTGGGCAGCTACAGTGACCGCGACCGGCTGATCCGCATCCACCGCTGCCTCGACTCGGCCGACGTACCCGGCTTCGTCGTCGAGTCGGTGGTCTATCACGAGATGTTGCACGCCGACCTGCCGGTGGAGGTCCGCAACGGGCGGCGTCGGCTGCACACTCCGGAGTTTCGCCGTCGGGAGCGGCTCTTCCGGCGATTCAGCGAGGCGGAGTCCTGGCTCGACGAGCATCTCGGCACCCTCGCGTCCCGCTGTTGAGCCCCCGCTTTCCGCTCGACTCCGCCATCCCCATCGTGTGCCCTTCAGAGAACAACCAGTCCCGTGCCGGATGGCTGGCCCCGGCAGTCACGTTCGTGGTCGCGACCCTTTTCTTCGGCGGAGTGTTCCAGAGCCTGCCGGTGCTCTACGACACGGATTCCTACTACCACCTGGCCATCGCTCGGGCCTACGCCCGGCACGGGATCATCGACACTCTCCCGTGGGCCCAGCTCAGCCTGCTACACGATTTCGCCGACAAGGAGCTCCTCTTTCACGTCGTCCTCGCTCCCTGGGCCGATACCGATACGGCGACGGTCGGCGGGCGCTGGGCGCTGGCCGTGCTGAACGGCCTGATCGCCGCCGTGCTCACCGCCCTCGGGCAGAGGGCGATCGGGCGTCGCCTGGGATGGCTGGTTCCACTCCTGGTCTATGCCGGCTCGCTGGACTTCCTCGGCCGTATGATCCGCCTTCGGCCCGAGGTGCTCTCTCTGCTGCTCCTGCTGGTGGCCGCCGTCTGCGCCGGCAGCCGGCGCTATCGCCTGCTCGGCCTGGTGACCTTGCTCTACACCCTCGCCTACACCGCGTTTCACGCCCTCCTGGGGCTTTGCGGGCTGTGGTTCCTGGGCCGCCTGCTGCACCGGCGCAGAGCCGAGTGGGGCCTGCTGCTCTATCCCGTTCTCGGAGCCGGCGCCGGCCTGGTGCTCCATCCCCATTTCCCCCGGAACCTCGTGATCTGGAAAGTCCAGAGCATCGATTTCTTCCAGCTCAAGGGCACTCTCGACGTCGGTACCGAGATCCGTCCCCACACTCTCGGGGAGTGGCTCGATCTCAACCTGGTGTGGCTGCTGGCGACTCCCCTGGTCGTCTGGCTCCTACGGCGTCGAAAGAGTGGGAAACCCACCGGGCTCTCTTCCGGCGGCGAGGAAGGGGCGATAGACCGCCAGATCGTTTGGTGGATCGGCGCCGCGGTGTTCGGCCTGCTCTATGTGCAGATGGCCCGGTTCTCGACCTACTTCCTGCCCTTCGCCACGTTGGCTCTCCTCTCCACCTTCGCGACGCCGACCCCGACCGGCTCACCGCGCCGCTACCACGGCCTCAGGGCCTCGGGCCTGGTCGCCCTCCTCCTGTTCGGTTGCTTCCGCGTCGGTGTGCTGCTCTATGGCCTCGGCACAGCCCGAGGTCCGGTTCCCAGGGAAGGAGAATGGGCCGAGTTCGGCAGGCGAGTGCCGGCGGGCGCCACCGTTGCGGCCGAGTGGGGCAGCACCCATCTCTACATGTTCTGGGCGCCCCAGGCCGCCTTTCTCAACGTGCTCGATCCGATCTTCATGGCGGTCCCGTTTCCCGAGGCCCACCGAGCGCTGCGCGGACTCTTCGACGGCCGCGAGCCCGACATCGCCTCGGTTCTGCATCGCGACCTCCTCAGCGACCACATCGCGCTGTCGCGGTACCACCGCCCACAGCTGGTCACCGAGAGGCTGGCCCACGATCCCAGGCTGCGTCTACGGCACGACGGCTACACCCTGCTCTACGAGGTGGTCGGAGACGTCACCGGGCAATTCGTCCTCGACTGGACGGTTCTTCCCAAGGGCCTCCATCTGCCCCCGGACCCGGCCCGGCCTCCGGCCGGCGACCCGTACCCGCGAGCCTCGCAGCCGAGACTGCGCGATCTCGAGGCATATGTCGACGGTGGTAGGATGATGGGTGCAGAAGACCGCTGCATCGCCTTCGCCCACTCCCTGCAACCGGCCGAATCGGCGTCTGGGTTTCGCCTCGCTCCGTACGGTCCCTCTCGGGTGTGGATCGACGATCGCCTGGCCATCGCGGTCGACGAGCCCCTCCTGGCCCGGCTCGGCGACGAGCACACGCTACCCTTCGAAACCGCGGGTGGGGATCGCCTGCTGACCGTGCTCACGTGCCGAGCCCAACCCGGCGACCCCGCGGGGTTCTTCCTCCGGCGAAGGTGAAAGAGGCTCTCTTTACAATTCTCAACACTGGCGACAAACTGCTGCAATGTCGCGCTCCTAAGATTCCCAGAACGGTCGGGTGAACCGGCCGTAGCACTCGAAAGGAGCTATTCATGACTTCTACAGAATCTACGACTTCTCCCCGCTCCCGCCGCCCCCTGTGGATCGGTCTCTCCGTTTCCGCCGTCGCCCTGCTCACCTTTGCCGGCGTCGCCCTTTCCGCCTACGCCCACGGAGGATTCGGCCGCTGGCAACGGGGCCTGGGGTTCGGCCACGGTCAAGACGCCGAATCCGTTCATCGCCACCTCGACTTTCTCTCCACCTGGGCGCTCGAAGAGCTGGACGCCAGTGAAGAGCAGGTGGCGGCCATCCAGCCCAAGATCCGTGAGGCCGCCGACGAGCTCCTGACCCTCGCCGAAGAGCACCGCGGCCAGCGGGAGATCTTTCACCAGCTCCTGACCGAGCCCGAGATCGATCGTGTCGCCCTCGAAG
>CAZMEL010000167.1:0-17638 GCA_964565225.1 uncultured Thermoanaerobaculia bacterium
TTCACTCTCGCAGACCCGCACCGGAAGGCGGGTCTCGAGGCGAGCGGTCCGCCGAACGAGGGGGCCGATCGGCGTCGGACGCAGCCGCGGAGCGGGTAGCCGCGCCAGCCGGGAGTAGGCGGCCACGAAGCGATTCAGGGATTCGCAGCGTTCGGCGATCATGCCGAGGCCTCGTTGGGCGTCGTCGCGCCATTCCTGGTGCGGCTGTTCCCGCCGCAGGAGGTTGGCCAGGGTCGAGGCGGTCGATTTGATCGGCGCCAGGGAGTTGTTGAGCTCGTGGCCGAGCACCCGGATCAGGCGTTGCCAGGCCTGGCGTTCCTCGTCGCGCAGTGCCCGGCTGAGATCACTCAGCACCAGCAGCTGGTGAGGTTGCCCCTCTTCGCGAAACGAGCTGCGGCGACACTGCCAGCGCCCGGATCGACCGGGAAAGTCGCGGTCGAAAGTTCTTTCGCTCGGTCCTTCGAGGGAGTCTTCGAGACCCAGATCTTCCGCGGTCCGCCCGAGGAGACGATCCTGGGGTTGGGCCATCATCCGTTCCCCCGCGCGGTTGACCAGCTGCAAGCGCCGCCGGCTGTCGAAGGTGAAGACGGCAAGATCGATCTCGTCGATGACCTTGGTCAGGAGGGCGGTGACGTCGACCGCATGGAACCTCTGACTGCGCAGGAGCTCTCCCAGCTTGTTGACCTCGATCATCACCTCGCCGAGGGAGTCGCGGGCGCTCGGTTCCCGGGCGCGAATGGAGTAGTCGCCTTCGCGCAGGGCTTCGAGGAGATTCGCCAAGGTCTGGAGGGGTACGACGGTGCGTTCCCGCACGGCGAAGGCGAAACCCCACCAGAGGGTGAGGATCAACACCGAGAGGGTCCACTGCACCTTGGCGGTGTAATCGCCGGACCAGAGGATTCCGAGAGCGATGGCGGAGCCCGGCAGACCGGCGGCGATGGCCATCCAGAAGATCCGGCCCTCGTGGGTCTGGCGAGTTCCGGTCACGGGTCAGAGCCCGTATTTTTCGAGGCGTCGATACAGGGCGCTCCGGCTCAGACCCAGAGCCTTGGCCGCGTCGCTCACGTTGCCCACATAACGCTCCAGGGCCTTGCGGATCAGCAGGCGCTCGGCATCTTCCAGGGTCAGGTCTTCGAAACGTGCGGGGCTGCTGGTCGGACCCTGGAGGCCGAGGTCGAGGGCGCGAATGGAGGTGCCGGCCGCCATCAGGACGGCGCGCTCCACCACGTGGCTGAGCTCGCGCACGTTCCCCGGCCAGGGGTGGGAGAGCAGGGTGCGCAGGGCGTCTTCTTCGAAGCTCACGAGAGACTTGCGGTAGCGGCGCGAGTGGGTGTCGAGAAAATGCGATGCGAGAAGGGGGATGTCCTCGCGTCGGTCGCGCAGGGGTGGCAGGTGGATTTCCACCGTGTTGAGCCGGAAGAGCAGATCCTGGCGAAACCGCTGTTGCCGAACCTCTTCGTCGAGGTCTGCGTTGGTGGCCGAGATCAGGCGGGCGTCTACCTTCCGGGTGCGCGACGACCCCACCCGCTCGAACTCGCCGGTCTCCAGCACGCGCAGGAGCTTGGTCTGCAGCGCCAGGGGGATGTTGGCGATCTCGTCCAGGAAGAGGGTGCCGTCGTCGGCGAGCTCGAACCGGCCGACCCGGTCGCTGCGGGCGTCGGTGAAGGCTCCCTTCACGTGACCGAAGAGCTCGCTCTCGAAGATGGTTTCCGAGAGCCCGCCCATGTTCACGGTGATCAAGGGTTTCTCTGCACGCGCCGACACCCGGTGGATCACCTGGGCCACCAGTCCCTTGCCGGTTCCGTTTTCGCCGGTGATCAGGATGTTGGCGTCGGAGGGGCCCACTCGCGAGATCAGCTCGAGCACCGGTCCCATGGCCGGGGACTGCGCGATGAGCTCCGAGGGGCCGTCGCCTCGCAGCAGGCGATTCTCGGCTTCGAGCCGTTCTCCCTTGCGCAGAGCGCGTCGTAGAGCGGTCTGAGTCTTCAGGATCGAGAGCAGCCGGTTGTTGTCCCAGGGCTTCTCCACGAAGTCTCGGGCCCCCAGGCGCATGGCTTCTACCGCCAGCTCCACGCTGGCCCAGGCGGTCATCACCACCACGGGCGGAGCGCTGTCGAGCTGACCGATCTCGCGCAAGAGCTCGAGACCCTCTTGCCCCGAGGTGGTGTCTCGGGCGTAGTTGAGGTCCATCAGGACGACGTCGAAGTCTTCTCGTTTCAGCAGCTCCAGAAAGCGCCGGGGAGACGTGGTGGTCTCGACCTCCAGGCCTTCGGAGCGCAGGAAGAAGCGCAGGGATTCGAGAACGTCTTTCTGGTCGTCGGCCACCAGGACCCGGGTGGTCGCCGAGTCGGAGATGGGTAGAGCCTCTTCCGGGCTCGATGTAGAGGTCTGGGACATGCCCGAAGTCTACTCGAACGTTTCTGAAACCACGAACGGGAGGCGCTCGGCTAGAGACGCCCGGCGGAAGAGGCGCTGGGAGGAAGGGGAAATAGAAAAAGGCTCCGGAGCGACGGGGAGGGTAGGCGTCTTGGGGAATGACTTTGGCGCGCCGGATCAGGGCTGAAGGCTCGAGGGGAGGAAGTACGGTCCGCGCCGGTTGTGCCTTGCGAAGCCCCGTCGCTTTCGGAGCCCGCTCTCTCGCTCTACATCAAAAGCAATCGGCGTGCCAGCTAGTGAAACGGATGCCGAGTCTCGGTTCTCGGACCTTGCTGGATTTCATAAGATGTTTGCTACCAAGAAATACGACGATCTCTCTAGGGATTGCAGACACGGCTCGGTGGAGAGCCCGAGGAGACCGAAGTTGGGCACCTGACCGGAAGTGGGCAGACCTGGCTGTCCGAATTCGGTCAGGTGCTTTGGCTCTTGGCTTCCCCGGAGCGCAAGAGTCCGAAACGATCCATTCGTCGACGCAGGGCCTGGCGGGAGAGGCCGAGGAGCTTGGCCGCCTGCACCTGGTTCTGGCGGCAGCGACGCAGTGCTTCTTCGATCGCCTGGATCTCCAGCTGCTCGAGATTCAGGGAGTCGAGCCCCAGGCCCATGGGAGCAGGAAATCCCTGCACCTCTCCCGACTCTTGCAGGCCGATTGCCGGATCGCTGTCCTCGGTGGAATGGTCGGGGTCTACGGTGGGCTGGAATTCGAGCAGGGTCTTGGAGAGGGTCGACGACTCGATCGTGCCGTTCTCGGGGCAGAGGTAGACGGCGCGCCGGACCTCGTTGGCCAGCTGCCGCACGTTGCCCGGCCACGAGTACTGGGTCAGGAGTCGCAGGGCCCGGACGGTGACGCCGCGGATCGGGCGCTCGAGCTCCTGGGAGCAGTCGCGAAGGAAATGCTCTACCAGGGCGGGGACGTCTTCCGGGCGTTCCCGCAGGGGGGGAATCTCGAGCACGTAGCCGGCGAGGCGGTAGTAGAGGTCGGAGCGAAACGAGCCGCTCTCGATCCTGCGGATCAACTCCTGGTTGGTTGCCGCCAGCACCCGTACGTCGATGTTGATCGGCTCGCGCCCCACCGGATGGACCTCTTTTTCCTGCAGAGCTCGGAGGAGCTTGGCCTGCAGGTCGACCGACATGTCGCCGATCTCGTCGAGGAAGATGGTGCCGCCGTTGGCCATCTGGAGGTGGCCCTTCTTCGCCGCCACGCCGGTGGCCACGCCCTCACCGATGCCGAAGAGCTCCGCCTCCAGGAGCTCGGCGGGTATGGCAGCGCAGTTGATGGCGATGAAGGGGCCCTGCCGCCGTGGAGAAGAGCTGTGCAGGATCTGCGACAGGTACTCCTTGCCGACGCCGGTCTCCCCGATGATCAGGATCGGGAGATCTCCGAGGGCGAGGTTCTGCATGAGGGTGTAGATCTTGCGCATCGCCTCGGATTGCGCATAGACGTAGTCCGGGGGCACGACCAGTCCCGGATAGCGCCCGGGATGGTTGGAGGAGGTCTTGCTGGGCTCGGCCCGTGGGCGGCAGGGCTCGAACATCCGGACCAGCAGCCGCAGGAGCAGCTCGCTCTTGTCGCGGCCCGGGAAATTGCCCCACAACGCGAGCACCAGGGGGTCGAGCCCGGGAGCGACCAGGGCGGCGAAGGTGATTCCGGACAGGTGGTCGGGGGCGTCGGTATGGAAAAAGATGTCCTGGCTCCCCGACGCCATGGTGGCCTTTTCGAGGATCTTGCCCAGGTGGGCCGTGGCCTGCTTCTCGAGTTGTCCGGAGGCGGCGAGCACGATGGGCTCACCGTTCTCGGGAATCTCCAGAAGGCAGGCTCCGTCGAGGCGTAGCTCTTCGATGAGCAACCGGATCGCGGCGCCGATGTCGTATTGGGGTTGACTGTGGAGCCGGGCGTGGAAGGACTCGGCCAGGCGTAACCAATGGCGAGAAAGGTCACCCGCCAGGCCGGCACCGCTCAGTGGCGAGTCCATGACCTTGATGACTCCCGTCTGGTCGGTGCTCGCCGATTCGATGGCGATCGCCAGCTCCGCGTCGTCGAGGTAGAACTCGTGGAAGCGCAGTGCAACCGGACCGAAACGGACCTCCTCTCCCAGGGAGATCTCCGTCTGCTCGATCCGCAGGCCGTTGACGAAAGTGCCGTTCTTGCTGGAGAGATCTTCGATCCGGAGGGTGCCCTCGCCCACGGTGAGCAGGGCGTGCTGCCGGGAGACCCCTCGACGGGGGAGGAAGACGTGGTTCGACTCCAGAGAGCCGACGTGGCAGTCTCCCGGTAGAAGCGGGAAGGTGCGTTCGATACCTCCCACATAGCCGCGGAGGCAATACTTGACCTCGGCCGGCGAATCGCGCTGGGGAATCTGCATAGCTCCCAAGCATATCGGACACCACTCCGCCGAGGAATTGCTTCGATCTCGAAGGCCTCATTGGCGGTCGCGGTCCCGCTTGGAGGCCACTTCGAAGAGCAAGATGTCGTTGCCGAATTCGTTCCGCCGCGGCCAGGTGGACTTGCGATCGAACACGAGAGCGAAGATGGCCAGCAGGTCGAGGCTCGTGGCCCTCTCTGCCGCCGAGGCGCCTTCGGAGTCGGCGGCGAAGGCCCGGGCGAGGATGCCGAGGGCCAGGAGCAGACCCAGGTCCGGGCAGCCGACGAGGAGACAGATGTCGCAGATCGGCAGCGAGCCGATGTATCCGACAGGACCGTCCGCGGTGAGTTTTTCTTCGCAGCCGGCACATCGGGAGCCGGGGGCATGGTTGTGGCGAATCGAGTACTCGCTCATCGGTTCCTGAGGGGAAGAAGAGTCGGTGTCGGATCTGTGGCTACACATGGCGATACATATCGGACGAGGTGTGTGGGCAGAGAATTCTCTGAGGATTAGATATCATGAGTACTGAATATCGTAACTATGGAAAGGTTCGATGTCAATAATTGAGAATGTTTGTAGATCTGGGGATTTTTTGTTCCGTCGAATGACCCGGGTGGCCTCGTGAGGCATCGGGGACGGGAGAATGGAGATCGGGGGCCCCGTGATATCTTGCGGCTCCAATTGGAGAGAACCTCAGAGCGCAGGAGCCGATGAACGATGTCCGAAGTGTCTTCGAAACGAACGCCTCTCTATGCCAAACATGTCGAGGCGGGGGCCAAGATCGTCGAGTTCGCGGGCTGGGAGATGCCCGTTCGTTATTCTTCCGAGATCGAGGAGCATCGTGCGGTTCGCACGGCTGCGGGCCTTTTCGACGTCTCTCACATGGGAGAGATCCGGGTCCGCGGCGAGGGCGCCCTGGAGCTCTTGCAGGGTTTGACCCCGAACAATGTGGCCAAGCTGAAGCCCGGGGTGGCTCACTACAGCGCGCTGTTGACCCCGCAGGCGACCTATATCGACGATCTGTTGATCTACCAGCTGGCGGAGAGCGACTACCTGCTGGTGGTCAACGCCTCGAATGCTCCGGAAGACCTGGCGTGGATCCTCTCGCAGCCCCACGAAGGCTGTGAGATCGAGGATCATTCGGAGCGGTATGCCCTGCTGGCGGTGCAGGGGCCCAAGGCGGTCGAGATTCTCGGGCGGCACACCAGCCTCGATCTTCCGGCCATCCGGTACTATCACTTCGCGCAGGACCACTTCGCCGGAATTCCCTGCCTCTTTTCTCGCACGGGTTATACCGGGGAGGACGGCTTCGAGCTCTACCTGGCCCCCGAGTCCGCGCCCGAGGTCTGGGATGCCCTGCTCTCCTCGGGAGCCGGCGACGGACTGCTACCCGCCGGGCTCGGAGCGCGCGATACCCTGCGCCTGGAGGCGGGCATGGCTCTCTATGGCCACGAGCTCGACCGCACGACGACCCCATACGAGGCGGGGCTGGGCTGGGTGGTCAAGCTCAAGAAGGGCGACTTCATCGGACGGTCGGTGTTGGTGCAGCAGAAGAAACAAGGGGTCGAACGGTCTCTCGTGGGCCTCGAGCTACAGGGTCGCGGCATCGCGCGGCAGGGGCACCGGGTGTTGCATGACGGAGCGGACGTCGGCGAGGTCGTGAGCGGGACCTGGTCTCCCACCCTCGAACGGGCGATCGCCACCGCCTATGTGCCGAAGTCTCTCGCTGTCGAGGGGACACGAGTGGTGGTCCAGGTGCGTCGACGGGAGATCGAAGCGGTCGTTGCTCCGATCCCTTTCTATCGCCGCCCGCGAGAAGTATGATTTGCCAACGTTTCGCCCATCCCATCGAAATCCCAAGAGGATCCAGGCATGTATTCGAGCAAGAATCTCTACAGCAAAGAGCACGAGTGGGCACAGGTCGAGGGAGATCTCTGTGTGCTCGGGATTACCGAATTCGCTCAAGCCGAGCTCGGTGAGGTGGTTTTTGTCGAGCTTCCGGAGGTGGGGCAGACCTTTGGTGCGGGCGACGAGATCGGCACGATCGAGTCGGTCAAGGCAGTGGCCGAGGTCTATACTCCGGTCTCGGGCGAGATCGTCGAGACCAATGACACTCTGGAAGACGCTCCCGAGACCGTGAACGAGGATCCCCATGCCTCCGCCTGGTTGGTCAAGATCCGCCTCTCCGATCCTTCGGAGCTGGATGGATTGATGAGCGCGGAGGAGTACGAGGAGTTCATCAAGGCCGAGGATTGATGGTCTCGGAGGCCAGAGGATGCCGCCGGTAACAACGGACTCCAGGAAGCTGCGGATCATCCGCCTGGAGGTCGCCATGGCGGGTTTTTTCTTCTTGCTCTGGGGAGTCGGTCTGTTTGCCGCCAAGGGTTGGGTTCCCCTGGCGGGGAAGCTTCCCCTCGATCTGTACTCCCTCTACAGCCTGGCCTCGGTGATGGGCTGGATCTCCGGGAACATCTATGTCGCCCGGGTCCGCTCCTTGCCTCGGTACCGAAAACGAGTTCTCCTCAACTACCTCTTCGGTCCGCCCAGCTTCCTTTTCGTCCTGCGATCCATGGCACCTTCGTCGACCCAGGAGGCGGCCCCGCTGGTACCGCTCTTCAGCTTCATGGTCTACTCTCTTCTCTTCCTGGTCCCCGTCACCCTGAAGGTGGATCCGGGCCGCCGGCCCTGGAAGCAGTAGGTTTCGGGCCTGCGCAGGTGCGGGAACGAGCGCGAAGCCAGGACAGCTCCTGGCGAAGGGCGCGGAGAAGCGCTCTTGCTACCAGGACCGGTGGAGGTGATCGGGCAAAGGCGCCGGCAATGGCGTAGAGGGTGCCGAGACCGATGCGCTGCTCCCCGGTAATGGCATAGATCGGCTCCCACCTCTCGGGTTGGAACTTGGCCTTGTAGGCGTCGAGACCATCGAAGTCGTAGAAGCGGCGGCCGTGGGCACGCACCCAGGCGAGCAGGGCTCGAAGCCACAGGTGCTGGCGCGGCGGATCGAGGTCGGCGCGCTTCGAGAGGGGTGAGAGGCCGAGGGTGATCATCTCTGCTCCGCGCTCTGCCAGGTGCCGGCAGGCGGCATCGAGCAAGAGCTCGCAGGTCCCGTTGACGGCCCCGCGGCCCCGAATCGTCTGTTCGATCAGCCAGCCGTTCCGCTGAGGAATCGGTGAGGCGACGAGAAAACCCACCACGGCGCGATCACGGCGGGCGACGAAGACTGCCCGGCCGTTGAGGCGTCCGAGGGTCTCGGGCTCGACGAGAAAATGTAGAGGTGGGAGGCCTCGGGTCTCCAGCCATTCGTGCAGGCAGCGGGCCAGCTCGGGGTGTCCGGTAGCGGTCTCGACCGGCCAGTGATCGACGATGACCCCCTTGTTGCGGGCCCGGTGCAGCTGCGCCCGTAGAGACGCCTTGCATGCGACCACCCGGTTCCAGTGGGCCGGATGCCAGACCGGCTGGGCACCGAGCAGGATCCGATCGAGAGGACCGCGACGGGCGAGCTTCTCGGCCAGTCGGTGGTCGGCCGCGAAGTAGCAGGACTTCAACCCCTTCACTCGGGTGTCTCGTTCGAACTCCTCGACCACGGCTTCGAGGCGCTCGGCATCGCAGATCGGCGATCCCGCCACGACCCGGTAGCCGTGGGCAGTCACGTGGCCGACCACGGCGTCACCGGCCCGGGAGAACCAGCGTTCGATCCCCGGATTGAGGATCTGGTACGAGGTGGCGTTCCAGCCAAAGGCATCCGCCAGCTCTCGGGCTGTCTCCAGCTCGAGCTCTTTGGAACCCGGCGGGGTGGTGGTAGAACGCATAGGGGGATGGCTCGAATCAGATAAGATCAAGATCCATGGTTTCTTCGGGTACATTCCTTGCCATTGTCAACCCCGCGGCGGGTGGTGGGCGTTGCGGACGCCGGGCTCCTGCGGCTCTCGAAGGGCTGCGTCGAGCCGGCCTCGAGATCGATGAGCGGAGGACTTCGGGACCCTCGGACGCGACCCGCCTGGCCCGTGAGGCCTACGCGGAAGGGTACCGGAATTTCATCGCCTGCGGCGGCGATGGCACGGGCTTCGAGGTCTTGAACGGCATGTTCCCGCTGGCACGGGCGAATGGCGAGCAAGCGCGTCTCGGGTTCCTTCCCCTGGGTACGGGGAACGCTTTCCTGCGCGAGTTCGGACCGGAAGCGCAGAGCCATGCCGCCGAGTCTCTGCGCGAAGGGCGGTGTCGACGTTGCGATGTGTTGGTGCTCCACCACGACGACGGTGAGCTCTACTGCATCAACCTCCTGGGATTCGGCTTTCCGGTCGACGTGACCGTCCGCACGGCGGGTGGCCTGAAGCGATTCGGCCCGCTGGGATACATCCTGGGCGTGTTGCTCACCCTGGCGCGAATTCGCCTCCATCGACTGTCCTATCGCCTCGACGAAGGCCCCCTCGAAGACGACCCCTTCGTGCAGCTCTGCATCAGCAACAGCCGCTACACCGCCAATGAGATGTTGATGGCGCCAGGTGCCGACATCCAGGACGGCCGTGCAGATCTGGTGCAGGTCGCGCCCATGGGTCGCCTGGAGCTCCTGCGTGCGTTTCCGACGATCTTTCGCGGCACCCACGTGGAGCTGGAGAAAGTGAATGCGCGCCAGGCGAGGCAAATCCGGTTCGAGGGCGAGACCCGGGTCCACACCATGATCGACGGTGAGATCGTGGAGATCGTGCCTCGCCGGCTCGAGGTGCTGCAACAATCCCTCGAGATCATCGCCTGAGCGGTCGGGCTCGACCGCGGCCATTCCCTGGCCAGACGCGAACGAAAAGGGCGGCTCTCGGAGCCGCCCTTCGCAATTCCGTAGGCCCTTGGAGCCGAGAGCCCTGGGTCAGGGGCAGGAGCTCGGGAACGCCTGGTTGTCGAGGGTCGGCGGAAAGGCCTCGCCCACCTCGGTTTGGATCGTGTACTCGTCGCCGGTGAGGGTGTCGACCACCGTCACATCGACTCCCACATTGGTCACACCGGAGGCGAAGACCCAGTAGCTCCCGTTGTCGGCGCAGCCGTCGAGAACCTTGATCACCATCTCGACGTTGTCCTCGTCGAAGAAGTACACCAGCCCGGAGTCGTCTCCCTGGGAGATCACCCGGCCGGTTCCCTCGGTGCCGTCGAAGGTCTCGAACTCGACGAAGGTCTGGAAGCGATCACCGTTCAGGCAGAGGCTTTCGGGGCCGGTGAAGCAGCCGTCGACCTGGCCGCGGATCTCGCCGCCGGGAAACTCCTCGGAGTGGATGTTCACGTAGTAGTTGCCTTCGAGGAGATTGGCGAGCTGCAGCGCGTTGATCGGGAAGGTCTGGGAGAACGGGCTGGTGGGATCGTCGAAGGCGAGCTCCACCGGGCCGTTGGAACCCGCGGCTCCGAGGTGGACATGGGCGGCGGTGACGTTGGCCACATCGTGCTCACACTCGACGGTCAGCTCGTCGAGAGCCGAGTCGAGGGAGGCGGAGCAGGCGGCCGTGGCGTCGCTGCCGGAGGGCGGAACCTCCTGGCCCTGGTCGCCCCGGAAGCGCACGCTGGTGGTCGGCACGGCGCGGACCGTGACTTTCGCGATGGTATAGCCGGGAGCGATGAACTGGCCGTTGGGCCGGGCCGCGAGCACGTTGCCGCCGGGGATGAAACCGGGGTGGTCGGTGACCACGCCGTTCTCGTCGACACCGGTGTTCGGAGCCGCCTGGGCGAGGGCCGCGGTGTTGGCGGGAATCTCGTCGTTCACCTCGGTGCCGGCGTCGTTCACCTCACGACCGAAGATGTAGAAGGTGAAGGGCGTGAACACACCGTTGACATCGAAGACCCGGTGGGCGCGCGGGTTCCCGTTGGCGACGAAGGCGTCGTTGCTGGGAATGACCATCGACACGTAGCTGAAGTAGGTGTGCTGGCCGGACTCCAGGTCGAAACGCATGCTGGCCGAGTCGCCGGGGGCGAGCGGGCCGTTGGGGCCGGGCATCACACCCTGCGCGCCGAGGGGCACCTGCGCGGCGAAGCTGTCGGAGAGCGGACCGGCGTTGCCGTCTTCGGCGATCTCTTCGAGGCCGGGGAAACCGGCGGCGGAGGCCCCGCCGTCGTAGGAGTCGAAATCGGCCTGGTGAAAGCCCACCCAGACCGGAGTGAGCAGAACTCCCCCGTCAGGGGAGACGTTTTCTACGGTGACCTCCACCTCGAAGGCCGAGGCCGGGAGGGCGATCAAGAGGCTGCTGAACAAAAGAATACGGACAGTCTTTTCCAGATGGCTCATCGTGAATCCTCATTGCAAAGTTCTCGGGCGCTCTCGCGGTATTCCGCGGCGGTGAGAGGATTCTGGAGGGCGAAGCTCACGAGGCCTTCACGAGTTCTCACGAAAACGTCACGGAGCCATCATTTTTCTAGACGCGGATTCGGGGCAAAGTGGGGCGAGACCGGAGAGGGGAAAGGCCGCCTTCGACTGGAACGGAAGGCGGCCTGGGATCGGACCGCTAATGCCGCAACAAAGCGGGATCCGGGAAGTGCAGGCTGTCCTTGGAAAAACTCTCGGATTCCCAGTGCAGCTTCTCCCCGATCAGAACGAGCTGCCAGATGATGGTCTGTCTGGCGCGTGCTCTCGACTCCAAGGAATCGACGAACTCGACCCTTTCCAGAGATTCGAAGAGCTCCCGGAAGTGAGTACAGATCGAGTGTTGTTTTCGCGTCAGCACTTTCCAGTGAGTTGTTTCTCGCTCATGGGTCCCCTGGACCTCCAAGAGCACTGTCCTGTTGTTACTCATCGAATGATTCCCCGTCCTAGAGTCTCCACCGTGGCCGGTGGATGGATCGTTCCCGTGTAAAAACATGCAATACCTCCTTGGTTGGGCTTTTCTCTTCTCCGCTCCGGGCCGGAAAAAATGGAGATCGGGGGGTCTCTTTCTCGTAGAGAAGATCTCCTGCACCCGAAGCGTTTTGCAATCCCTCGAAGGGAGTACGCGAGAAGCAGGGCGAAAAGTGTTCAAGGAGGTCTCTTTGGGAGGTGTTCTACGGTTCTCCTTGGGTTGATGGCTCGGAGTCGCCGAGCCGGTGATCAAGCACTTTCGCCGCGAGAGAGCTCGCGGAACAACCAGAGCTTGGCGGCTCGCCACTTGCGTCGCACGCTGCTGAGCGAGACCCCGTCGAGATCGGCGATCTGCTGGTGGGTCAGACCAGCGAAGAATCGTAGCTCGACGACCCGGCAGCCCTCGGGGTCCATTTCTCCGAGCTCCTTCATCGCTTCGTCGAGCGCGAGCAGGTCGACGTCGGGCGAAGGGATGGTACCCACGAGATCTTCCAGAGGTACGAACACCACATCGCCTCCCCGTTTCTGGGCGTGGCGCCCGCGGGCGTGGTCCACCAGCACTCGACGCATGAGATTCGCCGCAAAAGCCAGGAACTGAGCCCGGCTCTCGAGATGGACGTTGTGTTGTCGCTGCAGGCGAATGAAGACTTCGTTGACCAGAGCCGTAGGTTGCAGAGTATGCCCGGCAGGCTCGCGAGCGAAGTGGCCTCGAGCCACCTTCTTGAGCTCTCCGACCACGAGTGGCATCAATTGCCCCAGGGCCTCCGGGCTTCCGTCACTCCATTCTCGAAGAAGTTCTGTGATGTCCATGGGCAAGATTCCAGGGATGATCTCTCTGGCATTCCGAGAGTTCTGGTTTGTAGAATGACCCGGGGTGAAGAAGCTCCCGGGATTCGATGGAGCCCAGGGAGGCTTCAGAAGAGGAAACCCTTAGCAGTCCGTGGTGAAAGTCAGCCGCTCGCTGCGCGGCTCGAGTCTCACCACGGCCTGTTAGATCCGTAGGCATGAAGCAGAGCTTGTACGAGTTGGGAAGGAAGACCGCGAACATGACGAAGAGATAGGGTCGGGAATGGCTCGGACCACCTTGGCGGTGGTGGTTTTTGACTTTGATCGCACGATGATTCCAGCCGATGCGCATGCGCTCTCGACCCGAACCCCGATAACCCCCCGGTAACCGATTCTGATCAATCTAACAGACTTTTGGGAGGTGACCAATGGCTGGAGCCCATGGCCCGGACCGCCAGGCCCGAGAGCGGTGCGGATTCCGAATTCCCAGGAATTCGAAGGAAAAAATCTCCTGTGGTGGATTCTGGAGACATCTTCCTGCTGAACACTTTTCTCACTGGCCTTCGCGAATAGGAAACGAGGCCCGCTGTATTGCAGTGGCCTCCCGCCGCGGCACTTCTCCCCGATCCGGACGTCCATCCGGAATCACTCGACTCAAGTTGGCCGGAGGCGGTTGTCGTCGATTCCTGGCAGGCGGAACCGAGCTTCAAGTCCGAGAAGCCCCGGGGTTCCGTGTCTGCTTTTTCAAGACAAGCTCGATAGCCACGGATGCCAGAGCCCGGCCGGTTGGCGGGAGATAGAACGTGACGCAGAAATTTTGGAAAGAGGTCCGAGAGATCGTCAACGAAGCCCTCGACATGCCGACCGAGGTGCGTTCGGAGTACCTGGACAAGGCCTGTGCCGAACGTCCGGAGCTGCGGGCGGAGGTCGATTCGTTGCTGGCGCTGGAAATTCCGGCCAAGGATTTCATCGAGACCCCGGCTCTCGCGGCCGAGGAAGAGGAGCCTCGCGAAGAGGTGACCGAGGAAGGAGAGGTCGGGCAGATCGGCCCGTACCGGATCCTGCGCAAGGTAGGGGAAGGAGGAATGGCCCGGGTCTATGAAGGGCAGCGACTGGAAGAGGTGCAGCTCAAGGTGGCGATCAAGGTCATCAAGCCGCGCCTGGCGAGGCGAGAGGTTCTTTGGCGTTTCAAGAGCGAACGCCAGATTCTTGCGAGCCTCGATCACTCCAACATCGCGAGGCTGCGAGATGCCGGGACCACCGAGGAGGGGTTGCCCTACTTCGTGATGGACCTGGTCGACGGAATTCGTCTGGATCGTTATTGCGACGAGAACAAGCTTTCCGTGAGGGACCGCGTGGCGCTCTTCCTCAAGGTGTGCTCCGCGGTGAGCTATGCCCACGGAAAGATGGTGGTGCATCGCGACCTGAAACCCGGCAACATCCTGGTGGGGCCCAACGGTGAGCCGAAGCTCCTCGATTTCGGCATCGCCAAGCTTCTCGAAGCCGACCAGGACGCCAGCACCCTGACCACCCTGCCGATGACCGAGGCGGGCGCCATGCCCCTGACACCCGGGTACGCCAGCCCGGAGCAATTCCAGGGCGACACGGTGGCCGCCACCAGCGATGTGTACTCCTTGGGAGTGGTGCTCTACGAGCTCCTGACCGGCCACAACCCGCACCGCATCGACCGGCCCGAGCTCGCCCAGTACCGCAAGGCCGTGGTGGAGGACGAACCTTCGCGCCCGAGCGAGATCGTCACCCGCACGGAGAAGTCCTGGCGATCGCCACGCAGGCCGGTGGAGCTGACGCCGGAGGAGGTGAGCGCCACCCGGGCCCGGAACCAGAAAGAGCTGCGCAGGAAGCTGGCCGGCGATCTCGACTGCATCGTGATGAAGGCCCTGCGCAAGTCCCCCGAAGACCGCTACCGCAGCGTCGACGAGCTGGCAGCCGATCTCCGGGCCTTCCTCGACGGTCTTCCGGTGGAGGCCCGGCGGTCGGAGCGTGTGTACCGGATCAGCCGGCTGCTGAAGGTGCACCGCTGGAAGCTCGCGGGAGCGGCGGTGATCGGCTTGCTGCTCCTGGCACTGGGATGGCAGCACCTCGGGTCCATGCGACTCGAGCAACAGCAAACCACGGTTCGATCGTTCGTCGGGATCATGGAGACGGCGGGAGAGAGTGGAGAGATCGACAACCGGATCCTGGAGCTCGCGCCAGAAGGAGGCCTCCGCGAGATGCTGGATCAGCTCACGGAAGTGGCCCTCCAGCTCGAAGAAAAAGGTGGAAGCCTGAAAAAGGCCGAAAAGCTGCACTGGCAGATTCTTGAAACCGCCAGGGTCGAGCTGGGAACGAAGGACGAGCTTGTGCTCACCACGCTCAACAATCTGGCGGCCAACCTCACCCGGCAAGGGAGATTCGAGGAGGCAGAAGACCTACATCTCGAAGCCCTGGGGCTCAAAGAGGAAGTCGACGGAGAGCGCAGCGAGAATGTCCTGATTACCTGGCTCAATCTCGCCAGTCTGTATCAAGACATGGGGCGCCTGGAGAAGGCCGACGAAATGGCGCGAGAGATTCGCTCGTTGGCCGAGGGGGAGTTCCCGCATCACCTACCTGTCGTGATGAACAACGAGTCGATGCTGCGACTCAAGCAGGGACGGTGGGAAGAGGCGGAGGCCAGCTATCGAGAGGTTCTCGAGTGGCTCGGAGACAACGAGGCGCTGAGAGAGCCCCGGGCGATCACGCTACGTAACCTGGCGGTGACCCTGCAGAAACAAGGGCGGACCGAAGAGGCCTTGGAGGCTTCCGGGGAGTCGGTCGAAATTTTCTATGAGCTCTACGCCGATCGGCGCCTGGCCGACGCGGAGAATGTGCACGGCTGGCTCCTGGCACAGAGCGGCGAGGCCGAGCTGGGGCAGAAATACATGGCTCGTAGCCTCGAGGTGCTCACCGAGAGACAGGGCGAGGGAGCCCGGCAGACGGTGGAAGCCCGAGAGCGGAGAGATGGGCTCGCCGCCGCTCGAGCCTCCTCTGCAGGAGGTCTTTGAGCGGGGCTCAGTCGTTTGCCGGGTTGCCCAGCTCTACCTCGAAGACGGTGCCGCCGCCCGGCCTCGGGTGGCAGACGACCTCGCCGCCGTGGTGGCGGGCGATACGGCGAACCAGAGCGAGGCCGAGACCGACTCTGCCGTCCTCCGGCGAGCGACCGGGGGGTCGGTAGAACGGCTCGAAGATCCTCTCCCGGTCTTCCGCGGGAATGCCAGGTCCCCGGTCGCGCACCTCGAGCCGCGCTCGCCCCGGCTCGACAGGGCGGACCTCCACCTCGATGGCGCGGTCCTCGGCATGATGATGCGCGTTGGCCACCAGGTTGCGCACCAGGCGGCGCAACAATCGGGGGTCACCGTCGATCCAGGCCGAGCTGCCCTCCGCCTCGACCCCGTAGTTCGCGCTCTCTTCCGCTGCCAGAGGCAGGAGGTCGAGCGGCTGGCTCTCGACCAGGGTCGGGGCGGCTTCCATGCGACTGGCGGTGAGAAGCTCGTCGATCAGGGAGTCGAGCTCCTCCACGTCGCGCTGCACGCCATCTCGCAGCTCGGGGCGTTCCGCCGCCACCAGCTCGGAAGCGATCCGCAGACGGGTGAGGGGAGTCCGCAGCTCGTGGGATACACCGGCCAGCAGCTGGCGCTGAGACTCCACGAGGCGTTCGATCTTCTCGGCCGAACGATTGAAGCTGCGGGCCAGGTCGGCGATTTCGTCGTCTCCCTCCACCTCCACGCGAGCGCTCAAGTCGCCCTCTCCCAGGCCCTGGACGCTGTGCTCCAATCGTTCGAGGCGCCGGGTCAGACGTCTCGCCAGGGGGTAGGCGCCGAGGCCGCAGGCAATGGCCAAGACGATCAGAGTCGCCAGGAGGCGGGAGAAGCGGGGCTCGCGTTGCAGCACCAGTTGACGCCCGTCCGGCAGTGGCACGACGACCATGGCCCGGTGGGTGAAGGCCTCGACCGAGCCCCTGAAGGGCGGAGGGGCCGGCAGAGGCCTGCCCTCGCCGAATTCGAGCTGGCGCTGGCCGTCGGCAGTGAAGAGTGCGAGGTGGACATGGAAGGCCCGGTGCAGGTGGTGGAGGAACGCCTCTTGTTCTTCGCGGGGTGTCTCTTCGGCAGGGATGGAGGCTCTCAGGAGATCCGCCAGGCCCCGCAGCTGCAGATGGTCTTGGGAGTGAGCGCCGTGCAACCACCAGAGGATCGAGCTGAGGATGCCGAAGATCAACAGGATCCCCACGGCCATGGCATAGACCTGCAGATAGAGGCGCCGCATCGATCAAGGGTCCTGCTGTTTGGCGAAGAGGTAACCCGCGCCCCGCAGGGTCAGGATGCGTCGTGGGCGTCGCGGGTCGTCTTCGATGGCCGAACGGATGCGCGAGATGTGCACGTCGATGCTGCGGTCGATCGCCTCGTGAGCCACGCCGCGGACCGCGTTCATCAGATCGTCGCGCGACATCACTCTCCCGGCGTTGCTCGCCAGCTCCCAGAGCAGATCGAATTGATATCCGGTGAGAGGGCGGATGTCCTGGTCGAGCCGGACCTCTCGTGCTTCGGCGTCGATCTCGAGCCGGCCGAAGCTCAGGATCGACCGGTGCTCGGACGATTCCCGGTTCCGGCGCCGGAGGATGGCCCGGATTCGGGCGAGCAGCTCCCGGGGGTCGAAGGGTTTGGGTAGATAGTCGTCGGCCCCCATCTCCAGCCCGACGATCCGATCGGTGGCCTCGCCGCGAGCGGTCAGCATCAGCACCGGGATCTCGTGGCGACGGCGCAGTCGGCGTAGAACCTCGAAACCGTCGAGCTCGGCGTTACCGAGCATGACGTCGAGAATGAGCCCGTCGTACGGTTCGCGCTCGAGCTCCTCGAGGCCGCTGGCTCCGTCGCGGCACAAGGTCACCTGCAGGCCGGCCTCGCCGAGGTAGGTGGCGACCATGTCGGCGAGGCCGGCGTCGTCTTCGATCATCAGGAGTCGAGGATTCATGCCGCGTCGTTTCTTCCGGTGTCTTCGCCCTCGGCGGGAACCGTGTTGCGGTTTCCCGCCGAGGGCAGCATGGGCTCAATGCCGATGGGAACGCTCGGCCAGGGCCTGGCGCTGCTCGTAGGTCAGCTCCTCGGCCACCTCGGCCATGGTGTCGACCAGGATCCGCGAAGCCCGATCCGCGAAATCCAAACCGAGCTGGCGCTGCTCTTCGAGGACCTCTTCAAGAAGATGAACACCGAGCTGCTGA
>CAZMEL010000168.1:0-17518 GCA_964565225.1 uncultured Thermoanaerobaculia bacterium
CAATGGCTTTGCCCCCACGAACCAGCCCAACCCCGCCGGTGAAGGCAACTCCGGCCCCTACGGCGGTAACAACCCCAACGACAACAGCGGCACCCTGCGCTACGTGCGGGTGGAGTTCGCCGGCATCCTCTTCTCCGATCAGAACGAGCTCAACGGCATCGCTCTGCAGGGTGTGGGCCGTGGCACCACCATCGACCACATCCAGATCCACCGCGGGCAGGACGACGGCCTCGAGTTCTTCGGCGGCACCGCCGACGCCAAGTTCGTGCTCATCACCGGCGCCAACGACGACAGCCTCGACTGGACCTTCGGCTGGCAGGGCCGCATGCAGCACGTGGTGGTCGTGCAGAACGCCGGCAACGAAGATCGCGCCATCGAGGCCGACAACTTCGAGACCAACCCCAATGCCCAGCCGCGCTCGAACCCGATGATCGCCAACGCGACCTTCGTCTCCAACGCCGGTCTCAACCCCAGCGAGCCCTCGGAGGTGATTCGCCTGCGTCGTGGCACCGGTGGCAACATCACCCACACGATCACCGCGTTCGGCCCCGAAGAGGCCGTCCGCGTGACCGAGGCGGAGACCCTCGCGATCCTCGGCACCCAGCTGCAGCTCCGCAACAGCTTCTTCTTCAACAACGCGCAGCTGACCGACAACGGCGACGTGGCGGCCTACATCAACGGCGCGGCCCAGGGGAACTCCACGGCCAACCCGCAGCTGCCCAACGCCCAGAGCCGGATCCACCCCGACGTGGCTCCCACCGGCGGCTCCCCGGCGCGCAACGCCGGTCCCCTGCCCGCCGAGTTCCAGAACGATCCCTTCTTCGACAACGTGACCTACGCCGGCGGCGTGAACCCCAACAACCCTTGGGTCTACGAGGGTTGGGTCACCTACTCGGACAACTGATCCGCGCGACCACGAGATACGAGAAATCAAGGAGATGACTATGAGAAAACTCGTCACGATTCTGGCCGCGCTCGCCCTGCTTCCAGCGGTGGCCATGGCCGATGACCTCAGCGCCAACCTGAGCGGTGGTGGAGGCCAGGGTTTCGCCTCGCTCCAGACCTCGGGCAGCTCCATTGCCTTCGGGATCCTGGTCGGTGGAATCGGAAATCCCACCGGCGCCCAGATCCTCCAGGGCAACAACGTGTTCATCAACCTGAACGCGACCTTCAGTGACGGTGTCGCCACCGGCACCGCCACCACCAGCGCCGAGAACATCAACGCGCTGAACGCCAACACCGGCAACTTCAGCCTGCGGGTGCAGGGTTCCGGCGGCTCCACGCAGGGTGCTCTGAGCAACAATGGCGGCACCACAACCGGTGGTAACGGCACCCTCGAGTTCGCCTCGGGCTCCTTCAGCGTGCTCGAGACCGGTGGCACCGCCACCATCACCGTCAACCGGGTGGGCGGTATCGACGGTGTGGTCTCCGTCGACTACGCCACCGCCAACGGCACCGCGATCGGTGGCACCGACTTCCAGGATGCCACCGGCACCCTGACCTGGCTGGACGGCGATGCCGAGCCGAAGACCTTCGACATCCAGATCTTCGACAACGGCATGGAAGATGGCGACAAGACCGTGAACCTGAGCCTCGGGAACGTCACCGGCGGTGCCGTGATCGGGCTCGCGGCCGCGATCTTGACCATCGTCGACGACGAAGCCCTGGTCTGCAACCCGGGTCCGACCACCCTCTGCCTGGGTGCGGGCGGCCGCTTCAAGGCCGAGGTCGAGTACGCCGACTTCGCGGGCAACCGGGGAGATGGCGAGTCGTTCGACATCACGCCGCAGGACTCCGGCCTGTTCTACTTCTTCGATGTGAACAACATCGAGATGTTGCTCAAGGTGCTCGATGCCTGTGACTCGGAGTTCAATTCCTTCTGGGTGTTCTTCGCCGCCACCACCAACGTGGAGTTCACGTTGACCGTCACCGACACCCAGACGGGCGTGATGCGGGAGTACGAGAACGCCCTCGGCAACCCTGCCGCGCCGGTGCTCGACACCGCCGCGTTCATGACCTGCCCCTGAGGAAGGTCACCCCGACGAGCCTTCGGCCGGTCCCCCGACCGTGGCCGTCTCCGAGGCCGGATCGCTCAGGCGGTCCGGCCTTTTTCCCTTTTCTGCGGACTCGAGGTCGCGGGCGTGGTCGAGAGGTGTGAAGACGCCGAGCTCTTGATTCATGGCGTCGACCGGATCAGAGAGGCATGACCCCGGCGTACTCGACCCCCGTCAGGTAGGCGACCTCGCGCTTCCAGGTGGTGAGGTCGCGATGCCGGAACTGGTCGAGATGGGTGTGGCCGCACGCTCGCGCCAGTACCTGCATCAGCTCCACCGACGACTCGAAGAAGCGCTGCAGCCGTTTGGCTGCAATCTGTACCGGCAGTCGCTGGCGCAGATGTTCTTTCTGGGTGGCGATTCCCACCGGGCAGTTGTTGGTGTGGCAGGCACGCATGCCCAGGCAACCGATGGCCTGGAGCGCCGAGTTCGACACCGCCACGCCGTCGGCTCCGAGAGCCATGGCCTTGGCGAAATCCGCGGGGGTGCGCAGGCCACCGGTGATGATGAGAGTGATGTCGCTCGCGCCGCGGGAGTCGAGGTGCCGCCGGGCACGGGCCAGGGCCGGCAGCGTCGGTACCGAGATGTTGTTCTTGAAGATGTCGGGCGCGGCCCCCGTGCCCCCGCCGCGGCCGTCGAGGATCACGTAGTCGATCCCGATCCGCAGGGCGGCGTCGAGATCTTCCTCGATGTGCTGGGCCGAGAGCTTGTAGCCGATCGGAATCCCGCCGGTCGCCTCGCGTACCTCGTCGGCGAAGCGGCGGTAGTCGTCTTCGTGGTCCCAGTCGGGGAAACGCGGCGGTGAAATCGCCGGCTCCCCTTCCTCGAGATCCCGTACCTCGGCGATCTTGCCCTTCACCTTGTGCCCCGGCAGGTGGCCGCCGGTGCCCGTCTTGGCTCCCTGCCCACCCTTGAAGTGGAAGGCCTGGACTTTCTGGAGCTTGTCCATGGAGAAACCGAAGCGGGCCGAAGCGAGCTCGTAGAGGTAGCGGCTGTTCGCCTCCTGCTCCTCGGGCAACATGCCTCCCTCTCCCGAGCAGATGCCCGTGCCCGCCAGCTCTGCGCCGACGGAGAGCGCGACCTTGGCTTCCTCCGAGAGGGCGCCGAAGCTCATGTCGGAGACGAAGAGCGGAATCTCGAGGCGGAGTGGCTTCGCGGCCCGCGGCCCGATCACCAGCTCCGTGCCTACCTCCACGTCTTCCAGCTGAGGCAGGGTCGCCACCTGGCCGGTCAGGAAGAGCAGGTCGTCCCAGGTCGGCAGCTCCCGCCGATCGACCCCCATGGCCGACACCGGGCCGTGGTGCCCGAGCTTGCTCAGGCCATCGTTGGCCAGCTGCTGGATCAACGGGTTGTGGGGCTCTTCCGGCGCGCCGTGGGGATCCTGGTAGCTCCCCTGGTAGGCATCGCGATCATAGGGCTGCGGGTTCTTCTTCTCCCAGGCGGCGATCTCGTCCTCGTCGACCCACACGGCGTCGTCTTCGATCCAGGCGCCGAACTTCTCCAGCACGTCGTCGTTCTTGTAGGCGCTCACCCCGCTGTCGAAGCGGTAGTCCCAGCCGTGCACGCCGCAGATCAGATCCTCTCCCTCGATATGTCCATCGGAGAGCAAGGCACCGCGGTGCAGGCAGCGGCCGAAGAGCACGGATACGTCCTGGTCGTAGCGAATGATCACCAGGTCGACGTTGGCCACCAGCGCGTAGGCGGGCTCGCGATCGGCGAGAGAGTCCCAGTCGGCGATTTTCACCTTGTTCATCGAATGCTCCATCCAGTGTCTTCCCCGGCGATTCGAAGAGGCGCCGGATCTCTGCGGTTTCTCGGTTTCAAAACGGATTTGCCAGGGGCCGGGCCGGGGTTACAGCTCCAATGTCATTCTCCAACGTCATTCCCCATCGTCACCCACCCGGTGCAAGTACACGTCCCGCTTCGGGTAGGGAATCTCGATCTGGGCTTTGTTCAGGGCCTTGTACACCGCCATGTTGAGCTCATGCGTGAGCTTGCCGCGCTGCACCGGCTCGTCGATCCAGCACAGGAGCTCGAAGTCGAGACTGGAGTCGCCGAAGCCCCGCATTCGTACTCTGGGGCTCGGCTGAGGGCACACGTGGTCCTGCGTTTCCGCCACCGCCTTCAAGACCTCGCAGACCTGGTCGACATCGGAGCCGTAGGCCACCCCGATCTTGATCCGGATCCGCTCCTTCACCCATTTGCCGCCCGACTCGTTGATGATCTTGGCGTTGGCGATCATGGCATTGGGAATGGTGACCTCCACATCGTCGCGGGTCTCCAGACGGGTGCTGCGAATGCCCACGTTGGTCACCATGCCTCGCTCCCCGGAGTCGAGGATCACGAAGTCGCCGAGCTTGTAGGGCGTGTCGGCCACGATGAAGAAACCGCCGAAGAGATTGGCGAGGGTGTCTTTCGCGGCGAAACCCACGGCGATACCGATCACCCCGGCCGAGGCCAGCCAGGCCGTGGGATCGATGCTCCAGATCAGGAGCACCGCGTAGCTCGCTCCGCCCACCAGCAGCAGCTTGGTAGTGATGTCGAAGAGTGGAATGGTGCGTTCTTCGATCAGGGTGAAGCGGTCCTTCAGGCGCCCGAGCCCTTCGAGCAGCAGGCCGCAGAAAGGAAACCCGGCTCGAAGCCACACCAGCACTCCGATCGTCTGCAACACGTTCTCCGTGGTCTCCGTGAAACCCACCGGAAGCCGCAGGCTGCGGATCGAAAACGCCAGACCCGTGAAGAGCACGGTGATGAAGATCGGCTTGGCGATCAGCTCGATCAACCGATCGTCGAGATCCGTCGCGGTGCGGCTGGCCACCTGGTGTAGCAGATGGCAGATCACGATCTCGGCACAGCGAGCCACCAGGAAAGAAACCGCCACCGCCACCACCAGGCCGAGCAGCCGGAGAACCGGCAGCAGGTGCTCCGGATCCACCGGCAGCGTACGTACCGCCAGCGCCAGGCCGGTGAAGAACACCGCGATGAACACCGGCCGCCGCGCCGCTTCGATCAACCGATCGTCGAGGTCCGTCGCGGTGCGCCTCGCCAGACCCGCCAGCACCCGGCAGAGCAACCACTCGCTGACCTTGGCCCCGACCAGGGCCAGCACAATGAAGAACAAGAAGCCGAGCAAGGGGTTGTCGTTGGCCAGCTCCAACCCCTGGGCGATCGGCTCGGGAACCCATTCGGGTATCTCCAGGACTTCCGCGGCTTCGAGTGCTGCGTCTCCTTCCTCGGCCACGGGCGCTTCAGAGCTTCCGGTCTGCATCGGGCTTCCTCCCTCTCCCGCCGACCGGCGCCCGATTCAGGAAGAGCGTCGGTGCACCGGGTCTGGTCGAGATCTCTCGGTGTTCGCGGCGCTAGTCTACCGGTTCAGGGGGTGGCCCAGCCGCTTGGCATCTCGGTGATGGTTGGCAAGAGGTTCTACGATTCCGCTTCAGAGTACACTCAGAGCACCAGAGCCGAATCGCGAATCTGATGAACGGGAGGTTTCCATGCCAGTGAGCAACGCCGACGTCCGAGATGTCGTAGAGATCTGCCAGCAGCACCACCACCGAGTGCGATACGGAGTCCTCGGAGCTGCCATTAGCACCCGTGCCGGCAACCTCGATGCTCGTCCCGGCAACTACGGCAGCGCCACTGTCTCCATGCTCAACGCCGCATTCGGTGGCCGCGGCCCCGCCGCCTCCTGGGTCGTAGCCCGCAACGGCCTACCTACGGGCTATGGCCCGCCACCCAACCCGCTCTACCATCCACAATGGACCGAGACGACACCCGTTCACCAGGAAGTGCAGGAATTCCTGGACTGGCTGGATACCGTATCGCCGGGATGGGATGGCGGTTTGCAGAGCACGTTTCCGTAGAGGAAGGGCCGACCAGTCTTTTGTTATAGACGAATAAGAGACTTGGTGGTCACAGCAGCGCTATGCTCTTCTTCCTTGAAGGCAGTAGGGTTGGATATCCATGTCATTCCGTCGCGACAATCACTTCGTTCCCCAAAGCTACCTTAAGCGCTGGGCCGATGAGGATGGGAAGGTTTGGTGCTACCGGACGCTGGTTTCACACGAGAAGGTTCCTCTGTGGAGGCCGGCTTCGCCGAAGGGGGTTGCCAAGAGGCGCAACCTCTATACGAGTTCGATCGGAGAGCAGGAGACGGACCGGATCGAGAAATGGTTTGATCGCGAGTTTGAAGCACCTGGGGAGCGGGCAATCCAGAAGGCGACGAGTGGTGCAAGGCTGAGCCGCTCCGATTATCGTGACCTGGCCCGCTTCGTAGGTTTGCAGGATGTGAGAACAACTGCCCGCTTGCTAGATCATCTGAACCGAGCGGATCATCAGGAGTCTTTTGATTCCGCCATTGAGGAGGCGGTGGAAGAACTGGAGGAGCTGCATCGTTCGAATCAGTGGCCTCCTGAGGAGGAGAAAGAGGAAGCTGGCTCTTCGGTCTTCCCTGGCAAGATTCATCTTGAGCCTGGAGAGGAATATACCTTGCTTCGAGCTGAGGTGTTGATTGGCCGTGAGCACTGGCTGTACCACCTGGTTCATCAACTGAAAGACCTCACTGACATCCTGGTTGGCCACCGTTGGGCCATCATGTTGGCTCCCCCGGAAATCGAGTGGCTAACGAGTGACGATCCGGTCCTGAAGCTCAACTTCAACGGCTATCAAGAGTATGACCTGAAGGGTGGCTGGGGAAGTTCTGGCACCGACATTCTCCTTCCACTCAGCCCCAAGCACCTGCTGATGACACAAGTTGGATGCCATCCTTCTCGGAAAAGGGATGAGGTTCTTCCGCTTGGACGAGCTCTCTTTATCCAGCGGCGTATTGCCGAGCATGCAGACCGGATGGTGTTTTCTTCTGCTCCGAATGGGCTGGTCGAGCAGGCTCGCCCCCGCGTCGTCAGCCGAGAGCGGTATGAGGAAGAGGAGCGCGCATGGCAGCGGTGGCATGAAGACCAGGTCGTGGCTGAGGAGGAGTTTTTCGAAGATAGGAAGAGGGAATGACGCCTTGCTCTCGAAGTGCTGAAAACTTGTGAAAGTCCGAAAAGCGCTGGAGTCTCTCGTGGGCGGAGGAGGGCTCATCGGGCTCAGAGTGCGACAGCCTCTCGCATCACCTGGTCTCGAAAATAGGGGCTGAGCTCGGCTTCGGTGAGGACTTCGACCCGGCAGTCGAGCAGATCTTCGAGAGACTGGTTGAGCCCGATGAGATCGAGCAGGCTTCGGCCGCCTTCGATGTCGACCAGGAGATCAACATCACTCGAGCGGCTCGAATCGCCTCGAGCCGTAGAACCGAAGACCCTGACGTTGTGAGCGCCGTGCCCGGCCGCTCGGTCGAGGATTTCTTCTCGTCGGTTTCTGAGGTCTTCGAGGTTCATCCGTACCCACGCAGTTACCTAGGCTCTGGCCATTCGTGTTGAGTTCAAGGACTTGACTTGGCTGGTGGCCAAGGATTCTTCTTGGCTTCCGGCCCTGTCTCACTTGGAAATCCACTTACCCGTCCAAAAACCACGTCAGCGGCTTGCCATAGATCTCGGCAAAGTCAGCCAGATCGATCGGATCGATCCGCCGCTCACCCAACTCCATCTTCGAAACCAGCGTTTGGCGAACTCCAAGGCGTGCTGCCACTTCTCTTTGGTGGAGTCCAGTCTCGCGTCGAGCCTGCTTGAGCCTCTCCAGCATTCGATCATATCGCTTCGGGTCCCGCAGTGCCATGCTGGTATTTGAGCGCTTCAACGTCGATACTCCAATATCGGGTACCCTATTTTAGGATATGCTTTCGCGGGAATCAGCCGCTGGGATGGAAAAATGAGGGGCTGAAAATGCCCCGGCTCATCAATGAAATGGTGGCCGATCACCATAGAGAGCCTCCAAGACGAGCACGAACTTGATGTTGAGTGAATAGTCGCCACCAAGATGATGCTCCAAGGCGAGTTTGCACTCTTCAGTGAGCTTCCTGACCTCGAGCCGCGTCATCATCGTGCCAGTGAGACTGGCTCTCACCCACTTCAGGTCTTGCTCGAGCTTCAACCCCTGGAGAAATGCATCCATGCTCGCATTCGGATCTCTTCCCTCGACGATTACCTGCAACACTTCGAGAGTCAGCATGAAGAGTTCGCCGGCAATGTGCTCGTCTCGACTGGTAACCATAGCGCCCCCTGTGTCGAGACGGACCGTATACAATTGTGAGGTTGACCAGAG
Source organism: uncultured Thermoanaerobaculia bacterium (assembly GCA_964565225.1). Lineage (GTDB taxonomy): Bacteria > Acidobacteriota > Thermoanaerobaculia > Multivoradales > J023 > CAZMEL01. The sequence continues at coordinate 8,253 of CAZMEL010000168.1, forward strand.
ATATCGACCTTCCATACTGACCTCAGATGGTCGGGATCGTGCGTTGTAGAAGAAAGCGTGTCGGTGAGGGACGGTTTATGAGCGACGCTGTGGCGTGGACATCGCAGGTGCTATCGAGCCTGCACCGCAAAGGACGAGAGCGACGTGGAGTGATTCGAGCCGCAGAGCGCTCCATTGGCGTTGCCGATGGCTACTTCCGCAAGCGTCGAGCGATTGGTTCCATGGAGCTGTCGAAGCTCATGGGCATGCTCGAAGCGATGGAGCTCCATCCTGCCCGCTTCTTTCGTCAGGCATTTCCCGAAAGAAACGGCGTCCGGTCCCTCATTGACCCACCCAAGGGCAAGCGACCAGAGATCGTTTCTAGAGCCGAGGCTCGGCGCGGGCAGAACGTTCGCCCGACCATCTTCCGAGATCACCTCCACCAACTGGATTCCCTCAAGTATGCCGATCCGGAAAAAGCCGCACGAGCCACCGAGAACGCGCTGGATTTCGTGAACGAGAGCGATGTGCCGCTTCTCTTGGGAGTATGGGCATCAGCGCAGCGTCTCTTGATCGAGCTCGACCCGGCAACCCATGCGATCTGGTATGCCTGCTCCTTGGCGAGGGAGCTTGGGCAGGAGCAGGTGTATGGCGATCTGTTGCAGCGGTTGGCCTTTGTCGTGGCAGACAAGGGGAGCTACGAGACCGCCCATGCGGTCTCGCAGGAAGCGACGGACGTTTGGCTCACTGTAGGCGACCTCGCAGGGGTCGGTCGATCTCTGGTGGATCGTGGCATTTGGAGTTACCACCTGGGGCGAGTGGCCATCGCCGAGAGATTCTCCAGGCAGGCACTTGCCCATCTCCCTGCTGACGACTTTCGGAATCGCTGTGCAGCACTGCAGATCCTCGGTACCTGTGCAAGAGATGCCGATGACCTCCCCCGGGCCGAGGAGTATCTCGCCGAGGCGCTCGGTCTTGCTGGCGCCTTGGAGCCCTTGGGCATGGGCAAGCTGCGGTGGTTCGAAGCCTTGGTCAAAGCCGACTCTGGCAAGTCGGCTGAAGCAGTCGAGATCCTCTCTGCAGTGGTCGAGCTGTTTCGCCCCATTCACCGTGGCGAGGCCGCCTTGGTGGCGGTAGACCTTGTGCGACTGCTCCTTGAGAACGGTCGACGGGCTGAGGCACTCAGCGCCGTGCAAGCCATTGTGCCGCTCCTGTCCCGCCATGCGAGCCGCAATGCCATCGTGCGAGCCGCCGAGACCACCTTGGTCGAGCTGATTCGTGGTGGTTCCGCTGGCCTCACTTTGCATCACGTCGAAGTACTTCAGGGTGCACTTGAGCGCATACAGAGGGAGCGCCATCTCTGGCGCTCCCTTGAGGTCACCTAGCCGTTTGGCTCGATGAAAGGTCCCATTTCCGATGGCTCGATGGTGGGTCCCATGAAGGCACTCAGAAGGTTTACTAGATCTCGATAGGCACCGTAGACAATGGTTTCTTCGATAGACATACTTTCTCCTCTCGTTGAGAAATCAGCGACAGCGCTGTTCTCATGAAGGAAGTATGACTGCGAGGGCCAAGTTGGAAGTCAGAGCCGGTGGAACCAACCCAAGAGGAGCAAGGCTGTGGGATTTCCACATCGAACCGCTACCCTTAAAGATCTGAGCACGCGAGGTGATGAGGGACTTCGCCACCGGGCGGACCGAGGAGAGATGCTCGTCGGGATTTGGCGCGGCTTGGTTTCTATGGAGCGGCAAGAGGGAGCGCCTGCCAGACTCGTCCTGGAATCCATTCGGAAGAAATACAATATCCCCAAGGAAGCATGAGCTTCAGGGATTGTTGGAGAGACGCTTCAACGTTGGGCTCCGACTTCAGAACAACTACACCGTGGAACAAGGCATTGATGGAGCTGTGACCATGGCCACCGTCACCGTCCGCCTACCCGACGACAAACACGAGCGCCTGAAGCTCATGGCCAGGCACCACGGTGTCAGCCTGAGCCAGCTGTTCGAGAAGCTTGCAAAGACGGCGCTTGCCGAGCTCGATGTGGAGACCCGGCTCAGGGTTCGTGCGGACCGCGGATCGGTCGACAGAGGATTGGAGATCTTGGGTCGGCTCGAAGCCGAGGGGTAGACGAGACCGCTACTCGATTCCGAAGATCGAGTTCGAGCTGGCTGAGATGGGTGAAGAGGAAGTGGCTGGGAGCCAGGGATTCGAACCCCGATTCTACGGTCCAGAGCCGCATGTCCTACCCTTAGACGAGCTCCCAGCGGGGATCGGGATGTTAGCGAAACTCTCCGGTTTGGGTCAAGCCTCCTCGGCGGAGGCTTCGGCGATCTCGGTGGCGAGGCGGCGGAGGTAGTTGGCGTGCTCGCGGAGGAGGCGGGTGGCGTCGCTCTGGCCGCGGAGGACGACGACGTCGAAGAGGGGCGGGCCGGCCTTGGAGGCGGTGATGGCCATGCGGGTGGGGTGGATGAGGATGCCGGGTTTGGCGTCTTTTTCGGCGGCGAGATCGCGGAGGGCCTGCTCGGTGGTTTCGAGGTCGAAGGTCTCGAGGGCCGCATAGCGGTCGGCGAGGGTTTCGAGCAGGTCGGAGATGTTCTCGGTCTTGAGGAATTTCTTGCAGAGGCTCGGGTCGTAGTCGAGGTGCTCGCGGAAGTAGGGCTGGATGACCTCGGCGAGCTCCACGAGGTTGTGGGCCCGCTGGCGGTAGAGATCGACCACGGCGGCGAGATGCTCGGGGTCGGCGTCGCCCAGGCCGGCTTTTTCGAGGAAGGGCTGGGCGGCTTCGAGAATGGCTTCGAGGGGCTCGTGGGACATGTACTGGGCGTTCATCCAGGCGAGCTTCTCGTAGTCGAACACGGCGGCAGAGGACACCAGGCGCTCGACGGTGAAGGCTTCGACGATTTCGTCGTGCGACATGATCTCGCGCTCGTCGCCGGGGGACCAGCCGAGCAGGGCGAGGTAGTTGTAGAGGGCCTGGGAGAGAATGCCCTGCTCGCGGAACTCTTCCACCGAGGCGGCGCCGGTGCGCTTGGAGAGGCGCTTGCGGTTGGGGCCGAGGATCATGGGCAGGTGGCCGAAGTGCGGGACCTCGGCGCCGAAAGCGGCGAAGAGGGCGATGTGTTTCGGGGTGTTGGAGATGTGATCCTCGCCCCGGAGCACGTGGGAGACACGGTTGTGGATATCGTCGCAGACCACCGAGAGGTGGTAGGTGGGTGAGCCGTCGGAGCGCAGGATGATGAAGTCGTCGAGGCCGTCGGCGGGAAAGCTCACGTGACCGCGGACCAGGTCGTCGAACTCCACGTCGCCCTTGGGCATGCGAAAACGGATGGCATAGGGCTCACCGGCGGCGAGGCGGCGCTCCACTTCTTCTCTGGAGGGCTCTCCGAAAAAGGTGCGGTACTGGAAGTTCAACCCTTGCGCCAGGGCCGGCTTGCGCTTCGCCTCCACGTCTTCCTGGGTGTGGAAGCTGTGGTAGGCCTTGCCCTCTTCGAGCAGCCGGAGCGCGGCGGCCCGATGCTCTTTCACTCGCTCGCTCTGCAGGAAGGGTCCTTCGTCGGGCGTGAGGCCGAGCCAGGCCATGGCCGAGAGGATCTGCTCGGTCATCGCCGCGTCGGACCTCTGGCGGTCGGTGTCTTCGATGCGCAGCACGAAGTCGCCACCGAGGTTGCGACGCAGGAGATCGTTGTAGATGGCGGTGCGAGCGCCGCCGACGTGCAGGAAGCCGGTGGGAGAAGGCGGGAAACGCACCCGCACCGGGCCGGTGAGCTTGGTGGTCATTTGAGCTGTCCTCTGGTGTTTCGGCTCCGCTTCGAGGTGGCGCCGGGGAGATCAGCCTGGGAAGCTAGCACGGGTCCGGGTCGGGGCTCAAGACACGGCGAGAGGTCGGGGGTTTACTCCCCGGGGCGGTGGCAGTAGAATTCGCCTCCCCCGGAATTTCGGGAGAGGTGCTGGAGTGGCCGAACAGGGCTGCCTGCTAAGCAGTTGTCCGGGCAACCGGACCGAGGGTTCGAATCCCTCCCTCTCCGCCATTCTCGCTTTCTTCCCTCCGGGTGTCTTCCTATCTCCCGCATCACCTGAGAAACTACGCCACGAAATCCGAGCCGGACGGCGAATTTCTGATCAACCACCCTTGATCACCACGCGATCGGTGTGCCGCCCCGCGCGGTGACCGCCAGGAGAGTCGAAGCGATGTCTTCAGTGAATCCGCGTCAAGCCGAGGTCGCCATCAACACCATCCGTTTCCTCTCGGTGGACATGGTGGAGGCCGCGAAGAGTGGTCATCCGGGAGCGCCCATGGGCCAGGCGGCCATGGCCTACACCCTCTGGACTCGGTTTCTGCGCCACAATCCGGCAAATCCCGAGTGGCCCAACCGCGACCGTTTCGTGCTCTCCTGTGGCCATGCCTCGGCATTGATCTACTCGCTGCTGCACCTGAGTGGTTACGACCTGCCGATGGAAGAGCTGAAGAACTTTCGGCAGCTGCACTCCAAGACGCCCGGCCATCCGGAATACGGCCACACCCCCGGGGTGGAGACCACGACCGGTCCTCTCGGACAGGGTGTGGGCAACGCGGTGGGGATGGCGATCGCCGAACGGTGGCTGGCGACGGCTTTCAATCGCGAAGGTTTCGAGGTCATCGACCACCAAACCTGGGTGATCGCCAGCGATGGCGACCTGATGGAAGGTGTGGCGGCGGAGGCGAGCTCGCTGGCGGGGCATCTCGGCCTCGGCAAGCTCAACGTGCTCTACGACGACAACCGCATCACGATCGACGGCTCTACCGATCTCTCCTTCACCGAGGACGTGGTCGGTCGGTACCGGTCGCTGGGCTGGCACGTGTTGGAGGTGGACGAGGGCAACGACCTCGAGGCACTCGGCGCGGCGATGACGGCGGCCCGGGACGAGACCGAGCGCCCGACCCTGGTGCGAGTGCGAACCCACATCGGTTTCGGTAGCCCCAACAAGCAGGATTCCCAGAAGTCGCACGGCTCCCCTCTCGGCCCCGACGAGGTGGCGCTCACCCGCGAAAACCTCGGCTGGCCCCTCCGAGACGTTCCATATTCCCGACGAAGCGCGGCAGGCCTTCGCTCCGGTGGCCGAGGGCGGTGCCGCCGCGGAGGCCGCTTGGGACGAGCTCTTCCGGGCCTACCGCGAGGCACATCCGGAGCTGGCGAGAGCTTTCGAGGACCGGCTGGCCGGAAAGGTCCCCGAGGGTTGGGCCGACGATCTTCCCACCTTCTCTCCCGAGGACGGCCCCATGGCCACGCGGTCGGCGTCGGGGAAGGTGATCAACGCCATCGCTGGCCACTGGCCGCACCTGGTGGGTGGATCCGCCGACCTGGCGGGCTCGAACAATACCGAGGTCAAGGGAGCGCCCTACTTCTCGCGCCAGGAGACGGCGGGGCGGAACTTCCACTACGGGGTGCGCGAGCACGGCATGGGTGCTGTGATGAACGGCATGGCCCTGTCGAAGATGTTTCGCCCCTACGGCGCCACCTTCTTGATCTTCTCCGACTACATGCGGCCGTCGATCCGGCTGGCCGCTCTCATGAATCTGCCCACGATCTACATCCTCACCCACGACTCCATTTTCCTCGGCGAAGACGGCCCTACCCACCAGCCGGTGAGCCAGCTCCTTTCGATGCGCTCGATTCCGGGGCTCTTGGTGCTGCGCCCCTGCGACGCCAACGAGACGGCGCAGGCCTGGAAAGTGGCTCTCGATGGGAACCGCCCGGCGGCGCTGGTGCTGACGCGGCAGAAGCTCCCGGTGCTCGAATCAACCGCGGGTGGAAACGGTGTGGCGCGTGGCGGGTACGTGGTCGCCGATCCGGCGGAGGGAGAAACTCGCGGAATCTTGATCGCCAGCGGCTCGGAGGTCGCTCTGGCGCTGGAGGCCCAGGAGCAGCTCGCGGCGCGTGGCATTCCGGTGCGGGTGGTGAGCATGCCCTGCTGGAGCCTCTTCGACGAGCAGGACGAGGCCTACCGCGAGTCGGTGCTACCGGCGAGCCTCACCTGTCGCCTGGCGATCGAGGCGGGAAGCCCGATCGGCTGGCACAAGTACGTGGGGCCGCGGGGTGACGTTCTGGCGCAAGAAGGCTTCGGCGCGTCGGCTCCGGCCAAAGACCTGGCCCAGGAGTTCGGGTATACGGCGGAGAACGTGGCTCGTCGCCTGGAGGCTATCCTCTAAATGTCCGAGCCCCGAGCGGTCCACCGCCTGGTCATGGTGTACAACGCCGACTCCGGGTTCCTCAACGCCATGGCGGAGAGCGCTCGCAAGCTCCTGGGGGGCGGCGGTTGTACTCTCTGCTCCCTGACCCACGGCCTGGCCGGGGAGCGACAGGAGTGGCAGGAGTGCCGCGAGGAGCTCGGGCTGCCGGTCGACCATGTGCACCGCGACGAGCTGGAGGGCGTGCTGGCCGGGGTGGTCGGCAACCGGATTCCGGCGGTGGTGGCGCAGACTGAAGACGGGTACGAGATCTTGCTCTCGCCCGAGGCGCTTCGTCGCTTCAAGGGCAAGACCGATCGTTTCCTCGATGGGCTGCGGGCCGCGGCCGACGCCGCGGGCCTGGCGGTTTTTTCGTAGCCCTTGTGTTAGCGTCGTGTTCGGTGGAGCCACGGAGCGGTGGCTCGCCGAAACTCATGCTTCGTAGCCATTTCTTCCTCCGAGCTCCACACCTCACCTGCCTCTGGCTGGCTCTGGCCGGCTGGGCTTCGTGCCTCTGGGCCAGCGACTGGCCACAGCTGCGTGGACCCACGGGCGATGGCCACAGCACCGCCGTGGGGCTGCCTCTGCATTGGAGCGAAGAACAAAACATCGCCTGGAACGTCGAGGTTCCCGGGCATGGTTTTTCTTCGCCGGTGGTGGGGGAAGGAAAAGTCTGGCTGACCACTGCGTTCGACGAGCAACGCGAGCTCCACGTCTTGGGGTTCGACGCCGAGACCGGGCGGCTCCTGCACCAGGTGCCGGTCTTTCGTCCCGAGAGCTGGCAGGCCTCCCACCCGGAAAACAGCTATGCCTCCCCCACGCCCGTGCTCGAGCCGGGCCGGGTCTACGTGCACTTCGGGGCCTACGGCACTGCCGCCCTGTCGACCGCCGACGGGAGCGTCGTCTGGCGATCCGATGCCCTGGAGATCGACCACGAGGTGGGGCCGGGCAGCTCGCCGATCCTGCATCGCGATTTCCTGATCGTGAACTGCGACGGTGCCGACCAGCGCTTCGTGGCGGCCCTGCGGAAAGACAACGGCGAGGTGGCCTGGCGGGCCGACCGCTCCGTACACCTAGAGAAGAAGGGCACCCACCGCAAGGCGTTCAGCACGCCCCTGGTGGTGGAGCACGGCGGAAGAGAGCAGCTCGTGAGCCCGGCCGCCGGGCAGGTGAGCTCGTATGATCCGGCAACGGGTAAAGAGCTGTGGCGGGTGCGGTACGAGGGGTATTCGAACGTGCCGCGGCCGGTGGCGGGTTTCGGTTTGGTCTTCGTCAATACCGGGTACATGAAGCCACATCTGCTGGCGATTCACCTCGGGGGTGAAGGCGATGTGACCGACTCGAAGGTGGTCTGGCGGTATCACTGGCAGGTTTCGGCGAACCCGTCGCCGCTCCTGATCGACAACCGGCTCTACCTGATCAGTGATTGGGGAATCGCTACGTGGCTCGACGCACACCACGGGGAAGACATCTGGCGCGAGCGCCTCGGCGGGCGCCACTACGCCTCGCCGATCTACGCCGAGGGGCGGATCTACAATTTCGACGTCCAGGGGCGCTCGGTGGTGCTGCGGGCAGGGGAACGCTTCGAGCGGCTGGCCACCAACTCTCTCGACGGAGCCATTCGCGCCACACCGGCGGTGGCGGGTCGAGCCTTCTTCATTCGCACCGAGAGCCATCTGTACCGGATCGAGGATCTTGGCGGAGACACCGGAAAGGCGAAGGCGCCATGAGTCGGGTCGGGCCGCTGCTCGTGGCCTCCTGGATGGCCCTGGTCTTCTGGGGCTGTGGCGAGACGCCGAGCGATGCGACCCTGACGAGCGCCTCGATGCCGAACGCCTCTGTGCCGAGAGCGACGAGCCCCCGGCCCGAGCTCGACGGTTTCGTGGTCTGGGAGTCGAACCGAGGCGGCAAGTGGCGGTTGTGGCTTCGAGACCTGGCGGATGGCAGCGAGCCGCGGCAGGTGACGCAGGACGATGGTGCCACGGCTCATTGCTGCGCTCATATTTCCCCCGACGGTCGTTCGGTGGCCTACCTCCGCCTCCCCAGGGGTGACGAGAAGTATCCCCTCGACGGAGCCTCCGGACCGCTGCACCTGCTCGACCTCGAAACCGGTGAAGACCGCCGCCTGCTCGACGAGGCACGGACCTATTTCGAGCACCGGGCGGTGGTGTGGAAGAGCGTTGACGAGCTGATCTTCATCGGGCCGGAGGGCCGGACTCGGAGCCTCGACATCCTCACCGGAGAGCAGAAGATCCTCCTCGACGAGGCCAGAGCCGAGCACGGCTGGTTGATCAACCGCACCCTGACCCACGCCACCACCGGGCAGCCCACCTTCTCGCCCTATCGCGCCGAGCAGAAGCGGGTGGAAACGACCCGGACGCCCGGGGGGTGCCAGCCCTACTTCTCGTTCGATGGCCGCTTCGGTTTCTGGATCGCCGGGGCCGGGGGGCCGATTCGCCGCATCGACCTGGCGACCCGACAGAGCTTCGACATCCTCGGCAAGTCCGATCCTCGCCTGCCGCCCGGGCAGGGGTATCTCTATTTCCCCATGCTCTCCCACGACTCCCGGCTGCTGGCGTTCGGGGCCTCCCGCGATCAGCACGACCACCAGACCTCGGACTACGAGATCTTCGTCGGCGCGACGGATCCACGGACCCTGGAGCTGCGGGCCGACCCGGTGCGGATCACCCAGAATCCGGCGACCGATCGCTATCCCGACGTCTTCTCCACGCCCCTCGCTCTGGGCTGGCACGTGGGGGAGGTTCCGTTTCGTCTCGAGCTCGAGAGTCCCGATGGAAACGAGGCGTGGGCCTGGAACGCCGGTGACGGAAGCCCGCCCGAGACCGGGGCACGCTGGGCGAAGACCTTCGATCGACCGGGCCTCTACGACCTCGAGGCGAGCCTCGGAGAGCGGTCGCTGGCCGGCCGGGTCGAGGTGTCGCCGGCCCGGCCGCCACGGCTGGAGGACGTGGAGCTTCGCGGAGGGAACCGGGTGATTCTGCATTTCGACGAAGAGATCGAGGCCGGGGAAGCCGCCGCCGAGCTGGAGTCGGGCTCGGACGTGTCGAGCGTTGTCCCGGGG
>CAZMEL010000169.1:0-17407 GCA_964565225.1 uncultured Thermoanaerobaculia bacterium
CGACTATTCCTACACCACGCGCTGGGATACCTATCTCTTTCTCCAGCCCTGGTATTTCAACAACTCCGTGCCTACCCTGCGCTCCCGGATCTCCTATTTCAAACCCAAGAACATGGCCTTGCAGCCCTGGGCGGTCCAGACCGGCCGAGCCGAGTTCCAGGTGGAGCAGTCGGCCACCCCGAAAGGCAACCGGATCCAGGTGACGCTGGAGAACGTGCCCAGCGTTCCCGACGAGCCCGTCTCCTTTCCCAAGGAAGATCTGGCCAGCAAGTTCATGATGGTCACCAAGGAAGTGGCCTCCGGGGGTAGGGTCCTTCCGATCCTGGACTCCTGGAACACCATCGGGGATCTCTTCGAGCGTGAGTTCTACGGCCCCTTCCGCCGCAAGGGGCGAAAGGCCAAGGCGAAGGCCAAGGAGCTGACCACCGGCCTGAAGGATCCCCGGGCGAAGGCCGAGGCGCTCTTTCGTTTCGTGCGCGACGAGATCCGGACCGACACCGTGAGCTGGATCGTGGTCGGTGAGAAAGGCCTCGACCGGGTGCTCGAAGACCGCAGCGGCGGCTACGGCGAAAAGGCCGTGCTGCTGCAGGCCATGCTCGACGCCGCCGGCATCGATTCCGAGCTGGTCTGGGCCGCCGACCGGCGCGAGGGCCGGATCGATACCAAGGTCGCCAATCCCTGGTGGTTCGAGACCGTGCTGGTGCAGGCCGAGATCGGCAAGGACACCGTGTACCTCGACCCCTGTGATCCCCGGGCGGGTTTCGGGCATCTGGCCCCGTACCACGAGGGCATGCCGGCCCTCGTGCTGCGGCGCAAACCCGAGGTGGTGACCTTGCCGGAGACTGCCTGGGAAGAGAATGCCCGCCTCGCCGAAGTGGGATTCGAGATCGACGAGGAGGGGCGTCTCACCGGCTCCGGAGTGGTGCGTTACCACGGCCATCACGCCTGGGCCCGGACCGGCTTCGGCGGCAGCGACGAAGAAGCGCTGGAGATCTGGGAGGAGCAGCTGGCCGAGGACTTCGCAGGGTTCGACATCTCCGATCTCGAGATCTCGGAGCAGCCCGACCAGCGTCGGCTGGAGGTGAGCTTCACCCTGACCCAGCGCGAGGAAGAGGTGCTGGGAGACGAGGTCACGCTGCTTCCGAGCAGGCCCCTGGGCCCCATCGATCAACCCTTCGACCTCGAGCCCCATCTGCGCCGAACACCGGTGCAATTCGGCTTTGCCGATCGCGACGAGATCCGCCTGCGCCTGCGCTGGCCCGAGGGCTGGGAGATCGAGGCGTTGCCGGAGGCGGCGGATTACGCCAACGAGTCGGGGGCCGTGTCGACCTCGGTGGCGGTCGACGAGGCCGAACGGCGGATCGACTATAGCCGCCGTTTCGACATCCACACCCAGGAATTCGTGGGTGGGATCGCCTATACTTCGGTCCGGAATCTCTACAGCGTCGTCGAGAGGAACGACGCCCAGGCGCTGGTCTTGATCCAGCCCTGATCCGGCCGGTCCAGAGATCTCTCGCCCGGCCGGCCACCTCCGGAAGCCCATTCGGGCGAGGATCTCTCCCATGCCGGTTCGACCCACCAGACCCTTCCAGCGCCCCGAGCGTGCCATTCCGGCCGCGCTCGGGCTCATCGCCTGCCTCTCGGTCCTCGCGGCCTCCGCGGCTGCCGAACCGCCCGGGCCCTCGGCCGCGGGCGATGCGGCCTGGGCCACGATACTGCAGGTTCTCGAGAGCCCTCGTTGCCTCAACTGCCACCCGAACGACGACGTCCCCCGCCAGGGCGAAGACCTTCGCCTTCACGGTTTCGGGGTCGAGCGCGGCGACGGCGATCACGGCGGACCGGTGCAGCAGTGCGCCACCTGCCACCGCGACGAGAACAACTCCTACTCTCGCATTCCCGGGGCGCCGCATTGGGGTCTCGCCCCGAGGTCCATGGGCTGGATCGGCCTCAGTGGTGAAGAGCTCCGTGTGCGCCTGCTGGATCCCGAGCAGAACGGTGGTCGCAGCGTCGAGGAGCTGGTGGAGCATATGACCCACGACAAGTTGGTGCTCTGGGCCTGGGAGCCCGGGGAAGGGCGGGAGCCACCGCCGGTACCCCTCGAAGACTTCCGGGCCGCCCTCCAGCAGTGGCTGGCGAGCTTTGCGCAGAAAGACGAACCGGCCGCCGGGAGATCGCGGGCGACGGAGGAGGAACGATGAGCTCGAGAACCCTGCAGCTCGTGGTCAACGGAGAAGCGGTGCGTGTGGAGGCGGATCCCGAGATGCCCCTGCTCTGGGTGGTCCGCGACCTGCTGCACCTCAAGGGCACCAAATACGGCTGCGGCCGGGCGATGTGTGGCGCCTGCTCCCTGCACGTCGACGGCGCCCTGGTGCGCAGCTGCTCGATGCCGGTGCGCGATGCCGAGGGCAAACAGATCACCACCATCGAAGGCCTGTCGACCGAGGAGTCGGTACACCCGGTGCAGCAGGCCTGGCTCGAGCACAACGTGCCCCAATGCGGCTACTGCCAGCCCGGCTTCATGATGGCCGCCGCCAAGCTGCTGCAGGAGATCCCGGATCCGAGTGACGAGCAGATCCGCCAGAACCTCAGCAATATCTGCCGCTGCGGCACCCACGTGCGCATTCTCCGCGCCATCCAGCGGGCGGCGGAGATCCACCGCTCGACAGGCTCCGGAGACGAGGAGGTGGAGTCGTGAGCGGCAAGGGCGAGGGCACCAAGAAGGGCAAGGGGCTCTTCACCCGTCGGGGCTTCCTGCTCAGCGGCGGGCTTCTTCTCGGAGGTACCGCCGCCACCTGGTTCTTCGGCCACGGCCACATTCGCCGCCGGGCGTTCGAGACGGCACGCGGCATGGACCTGCCCTCGGGCGTCTTCAACTTCGAGCCCGATTTCTGGTTCGCCGTCCGCGACGACAACACCATTCTGCTGAAGTCGCCGAAGTCCGAGATGGGGCAGGACATCTTCACCGGCTTCGCCCTGCTCGCCGCCGAAGAGCTCGACGTGGCGGTGGAGCAGATCGAGGTGCGTCCGAGCTCCACGAGCGACACCGCCACCGACTTCGCCGGCACCGGCGGCAGCAGCACCACCGCCTCTCTCTACGTGCCGATCCGCGAGGTCGCGGCCACCCTGCGCGAGACCCTGAAGCAAGAGGCGGCCCGCCAGTGGGGCGTGGATGTGGCTCGGGTCGAGACGACCGATGGTCACCTGCGAGCCGGAGAGCACAGCGCCAGCTATGCCGAGATCGCCAGCTCTCGGGGAGACGAGGAGTGGAAAATCGCCGACACCCCGGAGCTGCGTCCCGCGGCGGAATTTCGCCTCATCGGCAAGGATCACCGGCGGACCGATCTCCGGCCCAAGGTCTTCGGCGAGGCGATCTTCGGGATCGATGCCGAGCTCCCGGACATGGTTCACGCCACGATTCTGTATTGCCCCCATATCGGTGGCTCCCTCGCCCGGCTCGACACCTCCCGGGCCGAGTCGTATCCCGGAGTCCTGCAGGTCGTGCGGGACGGCGACCTGGTGGCGGTGGTGGCCGAGAGCCGCTATGCGGCGGAGATGGCGCTGCGTCAGGTCGAGGCCGAATGGGACGTACCCAAACGCTGGCAGCAAGCCGACATCGAGGAGCTGGTGACGGTGGGCAACGGCTCCGGCGTGAGCCTGCTGCGACACGGCGATCACAGCGCCGCCATCGAAGAAGGTCCGGGCGAACGCATCCGGGCCGAGTTTCGCACCCCGCTGGCGGCGCACGCCCACATGGAGCCCAACGGCGTGGTGGCCGAGGTGAAAGACGACCGCGCCCTGATCATCATCGGCACCCAGGTACCCTTCCAGGTCCAGCAGGATGTCGCCAGCGCTCTCGGCATCTCGCGCAAGAAGGTCGAGATTCGCAACCGATTCCTCGGCGGCGGCTTCGGTCGACGCTATTTCCTCCACAACGCCGCCGACGCGGCCCGCATCGCCCGCGCCGTCGGCAGGCCCGTGCACGTCTTCAAGACGAGGGAAGACGAGTTCCGCAACGGCTACCTGCGCCCCAACGCCCACCACGTGTTGAGCGCCCGCCTCGAGGCCGATGGCTCGATCCACGCTTTCGAGCACCTCATGGCCAGTGGCGACATGTTGCTCGAGAACGGCCCCCTGGCGGCCACCAAATGGTTCTTCGGCGCCGACTGGCTCTCCGCCGGCCACGGCATCCACATCCTCTACGACGCCGCCCACAAGAACGCCGAGATGTGGCACAAGACCCTGCCCTTCCAGACCGGTATCTGGCGCGGCGTCGGCATGGTCACCACCACCTTCGCCGTCGAGTCCTTCGTCGACGACCTCGCCCGCCACGCCGGCCGGGAGCCCTTGCAGTTCCGCCTCGACCACCTCCGGGCCCCCGACCCCATCTCCCGGCGCCTGCGCGCCGTGCTCGAAGCCGCCGCCGAGGCCAGCGGCTGGTCGGGCCCCAGGGAAGCGGGGGAGGGCTGGGGCATCGCCTGCGCCGAAGACCGCAAGACCGTGGTCGCCGCCGTCGCCCGGGTCACCGTCGACGACGACGGCCGGATCCGCGTCCGCAAGATCACCCAGGCCATCGACCCTGGTGTGATCGTGCATCCCGAAGGCGTCCGCAACCAGGTCGAAGGCGCCACCATGATGGGCCTCGGCAACGCCCTCTACGAAGAAATCCGCGTCGAAGACGGCCAGCTCCACGCCACCAACTACCACCAATACCCCATGGCCATGTTGGACGACACACCGGAGATCGAGGTGCTGCTGCTCGAAGGCGCCGAAAAACCCTCCGGTGTCGGCGAGCCCCCCATCGCCCCCATCGCCCCCGCCATCGCCAACGCCGTCTTCGACCTCACCGGCCAGCGCCTGCGGCGCCTGCCGTTGCGGCTGGGCTCGGCGTAATGGGTGAAGGTGTCTGAGCCGCACTCCCGGCGCCGATCAGCGACTCGTTCACTTCACGGCTGCGAGACACTCCACGCCGAGAGGTCTCCACTCTCGAAGCCATCGGCGAAGACGGGTTGGGGATCCAGGCGCTCGAAGGCTCCCTGGTCGAGGACTGGCAGCTGGTCGCCGTCGCCGTCCGCGATGCGCGGGTTGCCGGCGAAATCGGTCTTCGGCAAGTCCGCGACGCCGCCGTCTCCCACATCGATGGAGGGGGATCCGGCGCGCAGGCGGAAGTCGGCGGTGGCGAGGTCGAGGAAGAGGGGATCGGCGGAGAGGTTTCCGTCGCGGCCGGTGGGGTCGTCGCAGATTCCGGCGTAGGCGGCGCCGCCGGGAGCGAAGACGTTGTTGAAGCGCAGCACCGGTTGCTCGAGGGCAGTGAAGTCGCCGCACTCGATACCGGTGCCGCCGCTGGCCGCCCGCACGATGTTGTCGACCAGCTCGGCGTCTTCGTCGAAGCCGTTGGCGAAGATCTCCAGCTGCCCGTTGTCGACGATGGTGTTCACCAGCAGGATCGGCCCGCGGCCGGAGGACGGCACCAGCCAGTCGAAGCCGTCGCCCGCGTCCGGGCCGCTGGTGGTGTTGTCGGTCAGCACGTTCTGCACGATCAGGGCGTCGGAGACGTTGACGATGTCGATGCCACCGGCGCCGAAGGACCCCGCGTTGCCCTCGAGCCGGTTCCCGGCCAGGGTCGGGGTGCCGGCGGCGAAGAGGGAGATGCCGCCGCCCGCGCCGAAGGAGTTGCCCACGATGGTGTTGCCGATCACTTCCGCCGAGCCGGCGCCGCGCAGGGCGATTCCGCCGCCACCGACGCCCCCGGAGCAGCCGTTGGCCTGGTGGTTGTCGGTGATGTGGTTGTTCTCGATCCGTGGAGAGGCGAAGGCCACGGCAATGCCGCCGCCTTCGCTGCAGGCCTGGTTGCTGTCGATAGTGTTGTTTCGTACGGTGGGGGAAGCCCCGTCGATCCAGATGCCACCTCCCGAAGAGGCGTCGCCACCGGTGATGGTGAAGCCGTCGAGCACCGATTCACGGGTCTCGCCACTGTCGAAGACCACCACCGAGACGCCGTTGCCGAGCGGCGCCGGGAAACCAGGGAGCCGGGCTCCCGCGGCGTCCAGAGCTCGGCGACCGCTCTCGGCCTGGTGGATCTCGACCGTGCCGTCGGTAAAGAGCCGGCGTTCGAAGCGACGCGGATCCCGGACGAAGTCCTGTACGGGGGCACCGGGGTCGATGATTGTGACCTCCGGCCCCGATTCGCTGCGCACGGTGATCCTCTTGCCCAAGAAATCGATGGACTCGGCGTAAGTGCCGGCGGAAACGAGCACGAGGTCGTCCGCCGCCGCGACGTCGATTGCCGCCTGGATCGTCGGCTGATCCGCGGGAACACGGATGGTCGCAGCGTCGATGGCGGCGGGCCAGACGGCAAGGGCGGCGACCGGCAGAGAATGTTGAGGAAGAAGGCGGAAGCTTTTTCGCAGCATGATGGGTCTCCCGAGGAATGTAGAAGTAGATTGTATGCGGTAGAAGTTGATCGTAGGCGGTCTGGCGGGACACCAGAGGGGACCGCCACGAACCCCAGCCACCTCGTGCAGAGGATCGAAAGCGGAGCGCCAGATCGCGGAAAAGGCGTCGAGTAGCGCCCAGGAGTCCTGCGTGCCTGGGCCGATGATGCTCCGGGCCACTGACTACCACCAGACTGGAGGCCAGAGCGTCGGCGCAGCGCTGGGAAAGCAGAGGCAGAGGAGGCCCAGGCGGGTAAGAGGCATGTTGGATGCAAGCGATCACGGTTGTCTCCCGTCGAGTCAGAGTCTACGAAGGCGCTCGGGTGTAGCCAGCTGTCTTCCGAACGACAAGATTCGGGAACAAATTCCGCAGATTCTTGAACCATCCACCGGCCGTTTGACGCGATCTAGAAGGAGCCACTCTTTTGTCGCCATGCGGAGCTGAAATCATCTGAGATTCTGGTTATTGATCTTCAACAGTGCGAATCCGAGGAATCTGCAGATCACCTGCACTCCGCTGGCAACCGGACCTCTACCTGGGCTTTGGGCCCGGTCATGAAGAAGGGGGAGAAGTGAATCATTCTGAGTTGGAAGACACGCTTTACAATGTTCAGATGCAAGAGTTTCGGAATATTGAGAGTGTTGCCGGAAAGATCAATACGGGAGTGTTGGTCCTGACCTTGGCGCTCTGTTGGAATACGGTCCTACTCCTTGGAGCCCATCCCAATCTCGAGGCTCCGGATTGGCTCGAGGCGGCGAAGGTTTCCCGGATGTACCACCCAGGAGGCCAAAGACCGCCTGTAATCAAGACCGAGGTGCAACGCGAGGAGAATCGAATTGCCGAAGAATTCAGGGCGTTCGTCGCAGAGAACTACAAGCCCATGACGGACCGGAGTGCCTGGACCGAATATATTGAGGATTTGCAATCGAACCTGGCATACAGAAAAAACATCCTCGAGCTACCTGTGATCGGTGTAACTCTCGAGAAGTACTCCATAGAGTTGTTCTTCGGCGTCATCTTCTCAGCGGCTCTAGTCTTCGTGTTCATTCGGAGTATGGAGCTCAACTCCTACCTGCGCTACGACAGGAGATCTCGGGAAGAGGCGAGAATCGTTCGACAGATTTTGATGAAGAAGAATCTGATTTCTCCGAACGGCCTGCAACTGGGAGCCCCGATCATGTATCTGGCGGTCTGGGCTATCAACTTGTGGAATGTATCTATCTATTATCATGTAAAGGGTCGCTTGTTCTGTGAATCTCCAGATCGATTCAAAGTGATCATCTACTGCTTCCTCATTGTTTCGATGCTCTCTATCGCAAACATCTTTGTGTCGTTCTTGACGACCAAGTACTCCAGGAGGCTCGGCCATGTATAGTGCGCCGCAAGAATCATTTCTAGAACAATCGCAGGTCGAAGTTCCGATGAGAGCGAACGGGCCTGAAGCGATAGAGCTCCCTGGGGGTGTCGAAGACCATCAAGTGCAGTCGCCGAGAGAATTCATCCGTCGAAAGTACGATGTAGTCAGGAAGCTCGGATCTGGTGGTGTCGGATCCGTCTACCTCTGCATCCACAAGCATCTGCGCGCCTATCAGGCAGTGAAAGTTCTGCAAGGCGACTCGGACGATCAGAGAATCAGACAGTTCTTTCTTCGTGAAGCCCACTTCGGCTTCAAGGCGAGCCACCAGAACATCGTAAACATTTTCGATGTCGATGAAGACGAGAACGGGTATATCTATCTCGCAATGGAGTACATCGACGGTGAGTCGGTAGGCGAGATGCTGGAGAACGGCCCGCTCGATTTTCTGTCGGCTATGAAGTTCTTTGTGCAAGCACTCGAAGGATTGGAATACCTGAGAGAATCAGGGGTGTTTCACGGGGATATCTCGCCCGACAATATCATGGTCAACGAGGAAGGTGTTCTAAAGATCATTGATCTGGGAGCTGCCCACTACTCCAAAGTCACCGGTCCTATCAGTACGGTGATGGGAAAGTACGAATACCTTCCACCGGAGCTCGGATTGGGGCCGTGGGGAGAAGGACCTACGAGGGGTAGCCATCGCAGCGACCTCTACTCGCTTGCTCTGGTCGTCTATCGGCTCTTGACCAAGAAACCACCCTTCGAGGCTTCGACGGCACCGGAGCTTCTTCGCGCACATGCCTATGATGACCCAACCCCACTGCACGACGTCTGCGAAGGCTCTGTGGCCCCTAGATCCTTCCAAGAAGTCCTCGACAAGATGTTGGAGAAGAATCCTGCAAGCCGAGGGGATGCTGGGCAATTCGTTAAGATCATCAGCTCGGCAATCGAGAGATACGAGGAAACAGGCGAATGGCTCTTCCAGCTCTGGGAGGATGATGGTTCGGCCGTCTATGACAAGGGACTCTTCGAAGCCTCCGTTGCGGTAAAAGAGCTGATCGAGTGCCAGAAGTGGGATGATGCGCGAGCCCTGATAGAGAATCTAAAATTCAACAATGGTCCGTCTCCCGAAATCTCCGATCTCGAACGAGATCTCCTCGATAAAGAAAGGATTCAAAGGGGTGCTTCTAGCGATCGTGCCAGCAGGTCTGCGGTGCTCGCGGCAAAGCTCGGTTATCCCGAGGTTGCATCCGATATCGTTTCGAGAGCTCTGGATCGTGATCCCCTCAATCAAGGGCTCCACTCGCTCCTGGAGACCCAATCCCTTGCATTCGCAGCCCACTCGAAGGGTGACAGAAGAACGAAGGCTTTCGATCTCTTCGAAGGGGGCTGGGTCTACCTGCTCGTAGGCCTGATTTCGATCGCCATTTCCTTGACAGAGGCATTGAGTCTTCTCTTGTAGTGCAACACTGGCTGATCAGTTCGTTCAGTCTAGGTATGTACTGTTTTCGGAAGGTGGTGGAAGAAGGTGCTTCAGGAGTCAGTCGAGCCTCGAGGAGCCGGCCTTGTTGTTCGATGGAGTGACGTGGATCCGAGGAGATTCGAGGAGCTGATCTACAGGGTTCTCGTGCAAGAGGGTTTCTTCGACGTCTCCTGGTTGGGGGTGTCGGGGAACGATCAAGGGCGAGATATCGTATGCAAGAGAATGAATCTTTTTGGGCCCTCCGTCGTGCTCGAGCATTTCGTCTTTCAATGCAAGAGATATACGAAAGGGATCGATAGAGCGACGATCTTGGACGATCTCGTCAAGTGTTCTCAGCATCGTCTGGACTTCTTTGTCTTAGCCACTTGCGCAGATCTGAGCGCAGGTGCCAAGGAATGGCTTCAGGGCGTAGGCCAGAAGTTCTCCTTTCGAGTCGTCCTCTGGGAGAGAGTCGATTTGGAGGTTCTTCTGGACAAACACCAGGAGCTACGCCAGAGATTCTTCGGGATTCCTTGTGCGCTTGATTTCAAGCTCGACCATTTCTTGATCAGCTCCGGAGTCGGAAAGGGCTCTGCCTGTCCATCGATTTCCAGCTGTGCCGCCCGAATCATCGGTTCGGCATTCGACCGGTCTCTCGCTTCGCAGAGAATGCTGACCGCCTCACACCTTCTGTCCGCCGTGCTCGATGTGGAAGACCCCGTCAGGGACGCGATCCTGCTCGAGCATCGAGGAGTTGCGTTGGATGAAATCGTGGTCGGAGTTCGAGAGTTCGCTGAAGGCCAGGCAGAAGTAGTAGAGGGTCCGCTACTCTCAGAATCGGTCAAAGAGATCGTGAGGGTTGCCAGCTCCCTGGCCTTCTATTGTAACCACTCGATTCTCGATCTCAGGATTCTGGCCCTTGCCCTCTTTGGTTCCGGGCGAAGCATCAGTCTCGACTTTTTTTGCAGGATTCTTGGTGTGCCTGTCGAAGGCGTCGCCGATCGTCTCCTGGCTGTCTTGTTTTCCCCTGAGAAACAGATCTTGTTGTCTCTTCATTTGAAGAGACTGGGCGCGGGCACGAATGAGGTACCTCAACTGACCGTTAGTTGATGACAATGCTGAGGGGACCTCTGTCCGCAAGGGGCGACAGGTAACAGAGGTGACCGATGGGTCCTTTCTCGTTTTCTAGCGAATGAAGGGCAGAAGGCATTCTTCCTGTTACGTGATCCTTCGTGATTTCGAAGTCTTCAGCACCGTCACGTCACGAACGGACCCGGCCCGACCTCCCCCTCTACCCGGCGCAGGATCTCCGCATGCCGCCGGGCCAACACCTCGCCGACCGCGGCGTAGGAAAGCTCGGCTTCGAGATAGCTCCGGGCGCGCTCGCCGATCGCGGCACCTTCTTCGCGGTGCTCGTAGAGCCGGCGAAGCTGCCGCGCCGCGTGCTCAGGGTGGGGATCGGCCCAGCGGGCTCCCTTGGGGTAGGGGCCGGCGTCGGCGGTGAGCTCCACGAGGTCGTAGCGGACGGGTAGGCCGCGGTTGAGGTCGAAGAAATCGACGTTGCCGGAGTAGGCGGTGGCGACCACGGGCTTGCCCAGAGCCATGGCCTCGGCGAGGGTGAGGCCGAAGCCTTCGGAGCGATGGAGCGAGAGGTAGGTATCGCAGGCGTCGATCAGGCTCCAGATCTCGTCGCGGTCGAGGTAGCCGTCGAGGAGGCGCACGTTGGCGTCGCCGATCTCGGCCTCGATCCGCTCCTGGGCCTCGCCGCCGAAGTCGGACTGGGAGGTCTTGAGCAGGAGCAGGGCGTCGTCGTCGGGCTCGAAGGCCCGACGGAAGGCGCGGATGGCGGCGAGCGGGTTCTTGCGCTCGAAATAGCTGAGGTAGTTGAACATGTAGAGCACGGTGAAGGTGCTCGCGGGAACCTCGAAGCGTTCTCGGCCGGGGTCGATCTCCGCCGGAGCCTCCACCGGGATCGGCACCCGGCGCACGGGCACCGGCGACAGACTCGAGAAGGCGTCGACACAGAAGGTGCTCGGGGTCCAAACCTCTTGCAGGGGGTCGAAGGCGGAGCGCCAGGCCTCGGGGAAGACGTCGAGCTCCCACAGCCAGTAGCCCACGTTGTAGCGGCCGGCGAAGAGATCGGCCCCGAGGTGCTCGACCGCCGGCCCGACCTGGTCGGCGTTCACCGCCAGCAGGTTGATGCCGTAGGGAAAGCTCGAGGTTGCGGGGGCGAAGGAGCGGTCGGCGCTGCGGGCGAGGACGTTGAGGTCGAGACTGTGCAGCGACACCGGCACGCCGGCTGCCTCGAGAGACCGCGCCAGCCCTCTCGCCACCTCACCCATGCCGGTCTCCGCCTGGAGATACCCCACGAGGTTGATGCCGGGCACCTCGATCGACCGGGGCAGGGGCAGCCGGCGCCCGGTGGGCGAGGGAGCGGGGCCCGGCTTCGGGGGGCGCAGCTTCTGGCGCAGACGCTGGCTGCGCTCGCGGCCGAGGGTATCGGTGAGCAGCTGGCGGCACCGGCGCCCGGCGCTGGAGTGGTAGAAGCGCTTGGCCCGGTTGCGCAGGCGCCGCTCCAGACCATCCGCGGTGAGCAGGGTCGCGCGCGACTCGCGGTGCAGGGTGGTGAGAAAGGCCTCGTCGAGGCCGAGCTCGTGGCGACCGTAGTCGGCGAGCCAGGAGCAGAAGGCGGGGAAGTCCTTGCCGGTGACGCGGGGAAAGGAGCCCACGAGGTCGGCCCGCTGCCCGTGCAGGTGGACGAGCAGGCGGGTGGCGTGGGGCGGCCTGCGGGGTGCACCGGGCGCCGGAGCGTTGAGCCAGCGGAAGAAAGAGCTCTCGGGGGCCGTTTCGAAGGGGTTGCCGAAGGCGGCCCGGGTCTCGGGTGCGAGCTGATGGTAGAGGGTGCGGGCGGCGGCGGGAATGCGGGCTCCGTTGTCGAAACGGGCGAACGCGTAGCTCCAGGGGCTCGCCTCCCGATGACCGGCGGCCAGCACCCGGTCGCTGTAGAGCTGGTAGAGATCCGCCGCCCGGCCGATCTCGCCGAGGGTGAAGCGGTTCTGGTGCTTCGAGACCCGGTGCAGGTTGCCGGGCTCGATACCGCTGAAGTGGAAGAAGACCAGCGGGCGGCCGTTGCTCGTCCAGCCCTCCTCCGGTGAGCCTTCGCTCGCCTCGATCGTGCGGCCGTGCAGGTTCCAGTAGGCGGCGTTGTAACCGGGATCGGCGAGGACGAACAGGTCGGGGAAGAGACCGGGGGCGAGGTCGATCCATTTCTGATCGACGAAGAGCCCCTCCTCGATCCGCACCAGGCAACGATCGTAGAGGCGGTCCTGCCACCAGCGCAGGAGCCGGCGGCTGGTTTCGTCGGCCCGCAGGGCGATGAACCCGAGATTGTAGGTGCCCGACTGCAGGATGGCCTGCTCGCCGGGGTAGGCGTCGTCGTCGATGGGGTCGGTGAGATGGGGGGTGACGACGATGGAGTGCTCGGCCACCAGGCTCCGCAGATGCTCCAGGGAGCCGGTGATGAGGATGTCGGGATCGAAGTACACCAGGTTCGGCAGCTGGTGCTCTGCGACCAGATGCTCCAACACGAAGGGTTTCACCGCCGTGTTGCATTCGAGAAGGGTGTATTTGAAGAGGAACCCCGGCAGGTCGGGCACGTTCTCGAGCTCTTCGATCTCGAGCAGCTCGAAGGGCTCCGCCGCCGGGTCGATACGCCCTTCGTTGCGGTCTACGAGGAGCACGAAGAAGCGCCCCTCCGGCTGGTGCTCGAGGAACGATCGCGCCAGAACCCGTGCGAAGGCGATGTAGTTGCACGAGACGATGGTGCAGGCGTTGAGCGGCGGAGGCTTGCCGTGGCCGGGCGCCGTGGGTCGGGGTTTCCTGGAGGCCATGGACGAAAGGTTCTCCTATCCCGGAGCCGACGTTCCGTCCACCTCGGCGGAAACGGAACGGCGGATCTCAGGAGCTCGTGCCGATCTCTCGATAGAGTTTCAGGATCAGAGAGGCCGACGGTTCCCAAGAGAAGTCCCGGGCTCGCTCGCGACCCCGTTTCCGCAGGTCTTCCCGGGCCTCGGTAGAGCACAGCAGCTCCTCCAGGCCGCGTCGCAGGGCCTCGGTCGAACGGGGATCCGCGAGCGCCGCGGCGGTTCCGGCGGTTTCGGCGGTGGCTCCGCCCTCGGAGGTGAGCACGGGTGCGCCGGAGGCCATGGCTTCGACGATCGGCAGCCCGAAACCTTCGGCGAGCGAAGGATAGACGAAGAGGCTCGTGGTGCGGTAGAGGGCCACGAGATCTTCCCTCGACACCGAGCCGAGCAGGCGCACCCGGTCGGCGGCCGCGGCCAGCCGGTCGTCGAGGTCTTCCCGCCGCCAGCCCTCGCCGCCGACGAGCACGAGAGGAAAGGTTTGCCGAAGAGCGTCCGGCAGCCCCGCATGGGCTTCGAGCAGGCGCGCCAGATTCTTGCGCGGCTCGTGGGTGCCGACCGACAGCACGAAGTCGCCGCCGATCCCCAGCGCCAGGGCTCGACGCCGGGCCTCAGCGGGATCGCCGACGGAGAAGGCGGATCCGACCCCGGGATAGATCCGGTGCAGCCGGCTCGGCTCCACCTCGAAGTGCCGGCGCAGGGCCGCGGCGGTGGTGTCGGAAATGGCGAGGAAGTGGGCGGCTCGCAGCCGGGCGCGGAGGCTCCCCTCGAGGCAGGCCAGGCGGTTGGCCACGGTGTGGGTCTCGGCGTGGGTGAGGAACGTGAGGTCGTAGACCGTGAAGAGCAGGGGGCCCCGGTAGCGGGGAGGAAGGCTCCAGGTGGTGGCGTGGAATAGGTCGAGGGCATCGCGCTCCGGCGCATGGCCGATCTCGATGGCCTCTAGAGCCCCTGGGAGACCCGCTCGCAGCTCCCCGGCTCGATCGCGGGATTCGAAGTCGTAGAGGACCAGCTGGAGCGTGCCGAGGTGCGGGGTGAGAGCCTCCAGGAGCTCCCGGGTGTAGGTGCCGATTCCATCCCGGGGTCGGCTGGCCTTGGTGATGTCGAGACCGACACGCAGAGGGCTCATCGTCCCCCCGTGATCCGGGATTCCGCGTCGAGGTCCAGGAGGTGCTCCCGCAGGCGGCTACAGGCCTCGGCCGAGAGCTTGCGGCTCGACTCGGCGACCTGCAGAAGATCGTGGAGATGCGACACTCGCAAGCCGAGCTCTACCGTCTCCAGGCGTGCTTCCAGAGCGTCGAAGCGGAGATCGGCGGCCAGGGCCTTCTCGTGCAGGCGGCGGTCGATGGCCTGGCGACCCTGTCGATGGCGATCGGCCACCCACCAGAGCCCGGCGGCCAGGGCCAGCCAGGCGACGAGAAAGGTGGCGAAGAAGAGGGTGGCGATCATCGGTATCGGGTCCGGAAGTCGAGGCAATCTACCACAAGGGTATCGCTCCCGATGGCCCGAAGGAGCCGGTATCAGCCATCTCTCGGCCCCTCTTCGAGCAGGTCGGCCAGGGCTCGGCGAAGCTCCGGGTCGGGGTGGTTCCGGGCCTTGTCGTGCAAGCGGTGATCGAGCACCGCCTGCTCCCAACGCGGGCGGTGGAGGTGGTAGTACAGGCGTTGGGACCGCCGGTAGGCGATTTCACCCGTCGCCGGCCGCTGCGAGGCTCCCTTGATGTGGAAGGCCCGGGCCCGGGGCGCGAGGGAGAGGCGCCAGCCGGCGCGCCGCAGCCGCCGGCACAGGTCGACGTCTTCGAAGTACAAGAAGAAACGTTCGTCGAATCCCCCGACGTCTTCGAAGGCGCTGCGACGCACCAGCAGCACGGCGGCGGTGAGCCAGGCGGGCCCGTAGACTCGCCACAGCCAGCGGGGAGGTGCGCGGTGTGCAAGGGGGTTGCTCTCCCAGCGGTTGCGTAGCTTCTGGACCGCCTCGCCCCAAACGCCGGTCTCGGGCGCCCAGGCGAACTGGCGGCGGCCATCGGGATAGTAGAGGCTCGGCGCCACGGCTCCGATCCCGGGATGCCGGTCGAGCTCGGCCACCATCTCGGCGAGGGCCCCGGCGGTGAGCCAGGCGTCGGAGTTGAGGAGGAGCAGGGACTCGCCGCGACATTCTCGGGCCGCGAGATTGTTGGCGGTGCCGAACCCCGGGTTGTGGTCGAGAGCGAGCAGGCGGCACCAGGGGAAGACCTTGCGAACCCGCTCGACCGAGCCGTCGCGAGACGCATTGTCGACCACCACGACCTCCGCCAGCTCGGGCCGGAAGGGCTCGAGGCGGTGCAGGGTCTCGGTGAGCTGCTCCCGAGCCTCGTAGTTGACGATCACCGCCGAGATCATCGCTTCACCGGCGCCTCGCCGAGAGCGATCTCCACCTCTTGCAGGAAGAGACGAGCGGAGTGCTCCCACGACAATGCCGCGACGCGACGGCGCCCTTCCTCGAGCCACTGCCCGTTCGTAGAGGAAGTGTCGAGGATTCGGCGGCAGGTCGTGGTTACCGCCGCGGTGTCGAGAGCGGGTACGCGAAACGGGTACTCGGGCCAGAGATCGTCGAGAGCCTGGCCGGGGGTGACCACCGGCAAGGTGCCGCAGGCCAGCGCTTCGAGTGGGGGCAGGCCGAACCCTTCGTAGGAGGAGAGGTAGATCGATGCTTCCGCGCCGCGGTAGAGCGCGGGCAGGATCTCGTCGCGGATCCAGCCCGGGCGGAGAATCCGCGTCGAAACCCTCGTCGCCTCGCACCAGCGATCGAGCTGCCGTGGATCGCGCAGGCGATTGGCGCCGCAGAGGACCAGACGGAGGTCCGGAATCTCGCGCGCCAGAGTGGTGAAGGCTTCGAGCACCAGGTCCAGACGGCGTCGCGGGAGCACCGATCCCAGGGCGAGGAGATAGGGAGGCTCGATGCCGAGT
Organism: uncultured Thermoanaerobaculia bacterium; assembly: GCA_964565225.1. GTDB lineage: Bacteria > Acidobacteriota > Thermoanaerobaculia > Multivoradales > J023 > CAZMEL01. The sequence goes on from CAZMEL010000169.1 coordinate 16,114, forward strand.
CGACGCAGCTCGGCCGTTTCGTGCTCGGGTGCTTCCGGCGGTGCGAAGAACTGCGGGTCGACCCCGAGCGGGACGACCCCGATCTTGGCCTCGGGCAGGCGATAGGTCGAGGCCACGTCTCGCGCCATCGTCCGGCTGTCCACCAGCACCCGGCGGGCCTGCCGGGCCGCACGCCGGGCGAGGATCCGCCGCCGCCAGCGCTCGCGCCAGCGGAACTCGTGCTGCAGGTGCTCGAAAGAAAGATCGTGCAGAGTGACCATGGCCGGAACATCGGGTGCGGCGGGCAGGCTGTACGCCGGGGAGAAGAGGAGATCCGCCGGCCGGTTGCGCAGCAGACGGGGGAGGCGGAGCTGCTCCCAGGGAATGGCTCGTGCCGACGGGCGAAGATCGAAGAGGGGCTCGAAGCGCGTTCTTCCGGTGGGGCTCTCGCCCTCCCAGAGAGAGTGAGAGAAGGGATCCCCCTTGAAGTAGAGCGACCAGCATCCGCCGACGCCGAGACGTGCGACCCCTCCGAGCAGGCCTTCCAGGTAGCGGCCCACGCCGGTGGGCTGCCCTTCCATCTCGTAAGCGACGATCGAAAGGTCACGAGCCCGGTCCGGCGCGGCGACGCCGGCAGCGGGGCTCACCGGGGGCGGCTCCTCTCCTCGACGTCTTCGGCGGTCAGGCCGTAGAGGGGCGGGGTGGAGACTCCGAGGAGGCCGAGATAGAGGTAGATCTGTCCGCGGTGGTGGATCTCGTGCTCGACCATCGCCCGGAGCCACTTCCAGACCCGCAGCCGGGCGCCTCCCGGGGTCTCACACTTCTCTTCGAGCCGCCCGGGGGGCAGGCCCAGGAGGATCTCTCGGGTTTCCTGGTCCATGCGTTCGAGAAAGGCGAGCACCGCGTCGTAGCCGGTGGCGAGCTCGGGTCCGTGGCCCGGGTAGCGGCTCGGCCGACCGGCGAAGTTTTCGGCGAACATGTAGCGCTGCAGCGAGGCGAGATGCCGAACGAGGTCACCGAGGGTGAACTTCCCTTCCCGGTAGGTCCATTCCAGGTGCTCGGGCGGAATCGCTCGCACGACCCGAAGGGTCCGGCCCCGCACGCTCGACCAGTATTCGAGAAAGCTATCGATGGACTCGATGTTCAAGGTCACCTCCTGACGAATGGAGATTGTACCCGGAGCGAGCTGCGGCCTCGTCGGTACGAGAGAAGCGGAGAACATGCCGGCTCTTGCCTTTCAGAAATTTCACTGGTATCTAATTCTACTCTGTCAGATTCCCTGGCGGGGTCGAGTCGGCGTTCCTTCCGCCAGGCC
>CAZMEL010000170.1:0-3394 GCA_964565225.1 uncultured Thermoanaerobaculia bacterium
TTGTATCTCCAAGAACCTACGGCCCCTCACGACGAAACCTGGTGAATTTTCCAGGTTAGAACTCCCAGACCATCGGGATCAGCAACACGCTTACGGCGAAGTAGATCAGGTTGAGGGGCAGGCCGATGCGCAGAAAATCGCGGAAGCGGTAGCCGCCCACACCGTACACGTAGGTGTTGGTCTGGTACCCCACCGGCGTGGAGAAGCTCGCCGAGGCGGCGATACAGGTGGCGATCACGAAAGGCCTGGGATCGACCCCGAGAGTGGTGCCCAGGCTGAGGGCGATGGGGGTCATGAGCACCACGGTGGCGTTGTTGGAGAGGGTTTCGGTCATCACCATGGTGGTCAGGTAGAGGGCTCCCAGGATGAGATAGGGCCGATAGCTCTCGGCGATGAACTCGAAATCGGCGAGAGAGACCAGGCCACTGGCCAGGATATCGGCGGTGCCGGTGGTGCGCATGGCGAGCCCCATCGCCAACATGCCGTAGATGAGCACCAGGATGCTCCACTCGATGTTGGCATACCCTTCCTTCGTCTTCAGGCAGCCCGCCATGAAGACGATGGCCACGCCGATCAACGAGGCCGAGACGATGGGCAGGATATTGAACGAAGCGGCGAGAATCACTCCGACGATGGTCGTCAGCACCACCGCCCGCTGGGGTCGCAGGCTGCGGGAGGGAACCGGAGGGATGTCGAGCAGCATGATGTCGCCGCTGCGTCGGAGCTGTGAGATCGCTTCGTCGGTGCCCATCATCAACAGCAGGTCACCGGCTTCGAGAGGCACGGTTTCGAGACGATCACGAAGATTCACGCCGCGGCGGTGGATGGCGATGAGCACCACCCGGAAGCGCTGACGGAAGTTGAGGTCGAGCACCGACTGACCGATGATGCTCGAGTTCGGTCCGATGACCCCTTCGACGATAGCCCCCTCGTGGGCCGAAATCGCCTCGAGGCCCACCCGCTCGGTCACCGAGAGCATCAATCCTTCGATGCTGCGGGCGTGGGCCACACCGGTGGCCCGGCAGGCCAGAACCAGGCGGTCGCCTTCCATGAGCAGGGTGCTCTTGGTGTCCTCCACCTGCAGGGAAACGTCGTGACGGATGATCTCGAGCACCCGCACACCGTGCTGCTTGAGCAACTTCGACTCGGCCACGGAGAGGCCGGCCATGGGTGAGCCCTTCTGTACGTAGGCTTCGGTGATGAACTCTTTGCGCTGGTCGGCCGAGAGCATGGCGGTGAGAGTGTCGCGCACCGGCAGGAGCTTGTCGCTGAAGAGCATCAGGTAGGTGCAGCCCAGAGCCAGGAGCGGCAGGCCGACCGAGGCGATCTCGAACATGCCGATCGGCTTCTCGCCGGCTTCGGTGAGGATACCGCTGGCCAGGATGTTGGTGCTGGTGCCCACCAGGGTGCAGGTACCGCCGAAGATCGAGGCGTAGGAGAGGGGGATGAGCAGCTTCGAGGCGGGGACCTCGAGGGTTCGCGAGAGGCTGAGCACCACCGGCATGAAGACCATCACCACCGGGGTGTTGTTGATGAAGGCCGAGATTCCGGCGACGAAGAGAATCAGGACGAGCAGGAAGCGACGGGGACCGAGAGCCGTGAGCCGCCCGAGGATCGCTGCCAGGGAATCGATCACTCCCGTCTTCTCGAGGGCCGCGCTGAGGATGAACATCGCGGCGATCGTCATCGGCGCGGCGTTCGAGAAAACCGTCAGCATCTCGCCGACCGTCGGCAGGGTCTTGGAAAACGGCAGCGAGCCGGCGACCAGAATCGCCACGAAGACCCCGATGGCGATCTGGTCGGTCGGAAGCTTCTCGGCGATGAAGCTGGCCAGCGCAACCGCCAGCAACAAACAAACGAAAACGATCTCCCAGGTCATACATTCTCCCGGTGGTCGATTTCCCGGAATCGGGGGTGCATACTACCCCAACTCACCGGCCGAGCACGCACTCCGGGTGGTAGGGTCCGAGCATGGACAACTCGCCGCGAATCCATCCCTTGCGCCGTCTCTGGCGCTATGCGGCCAGGCATCGCCGACAGACGCTGCTCGCCACCTCGTGCTCGGTGCTCAACAAGTTTTTCGACCTCGCCCCTCCCGTGCTCATCGGCATGGCGGTCGACATCGTCGTGCGTCGCGAGGCCTCGTTCCTCGCCGACCTGGGAATCGTCGATACCCGCCAGCAGATCGTGGTGCTGGCGGCCCTGACCTTTCTCATCTGGGCCCTGGAATCGGCCTTCGAATACGCTTACGCGGTGCTCTGGCGCAACCTCGCCCAGACGGTGCAGCACGAGCTCCGGCTCGACGCCTACTCCCGGATCCAGGAGCTCGAGCTGGCCTACTTCGAAGACCGCAGCACCGGCGGCCTGATGGCGATTCTCAACGACGACGTCAACCAGCTCGAGCGGTTTCTCGACGGCGGCGCCAACGAGCTGCTGCAGGTGGCCACCACGGTGGTGTTGGTGGGCGCCGCCTTCTTCTACCTCGCTCCCTCCGTGGCCTGGATGTCGTTCGTGCCCATTCCGGTGATCCTTTGGGGCTCGTTTCGCTTCCAGCGGCGCATGGAATCGCGCTACGCCGAGGTCCGGGAGCGGGTGGCCTCGCTCAACGCCCAGCTCTCGAACAACCTCGGGGGGATCGCCACCATCAAGAGCTTCGTGGCCGAAGAGCGCGAGGTGGGCCGGATCACCGCCGAGAGCGACGCCTACCGCCAGGCCAACCGACGGGCGATCCGTCTCAGCTCCGCCTTCTCTCCCCTGATCCGCATCGTGGTGCTCGTGGGCTTCACCGCCACCCTCGTGTACGGCGGTTTCCTCGCCCTCGACGGTGTGCTCGAGGTGGGGGCCTACAGCGTGATGGTGTTCCTCACCCAACGACTCCTCTGGCCCCTCACCCGACTCGGCCAGACCGCCGACCTCTACCAGCGGGCGATGTCGTCGACCCACCGGGTGCTCGACGTGCTCGACACCGAGCCCGGCATCGCCGACGGGGCGACCGCCCTGCCCCGCGAGCAGGTCCGTGGCGCGGTGGGATTCGACGCCGTCGAGTTCGCCTACGCCACCGGTCCGCGGGTGCTCGGCCCCCTCGACCTGCGCATCGAGGCGGGCCAGACCACCGCCATCGTGGGGGCCACGGGATCGGGCAAGACCACCTTGCTCAAGCTGATCCTCCGCTTCTACGACGTCACCGCCGGGGCCATCCGCCTCGACGGCCTCGACCTGCGGGACCTGCGCGCCGCCGACCTGCGCGGTGCCATCGGCCTCGTGAGCCAGGACGTCTTCCTCTTCCACGGCACCGTGCGGGAGAACCTGATCTACGGCCGACCTCATGCAACGCAAGAGGAGATCGAAGCCGCCGCACGAGTCGCCGAGGCCCACGACTTCGTGCTCTCCCTAC
>CAZMEL010000170.1:3494-17401 GCA_964565225.1 uncultured Thermoanaerobaculia bacterium
CTACGTGCTCGACCACGGCCGCCTCGCCGAAGCCGGCACCCACGAGCAGCTCCTCGCCGCGGGTGGCATTTATGCAGGGCTGTGGCGAGTCCAGACCGGGGCGGTTTCGGAGGTGGAGGTTGATTGCTATCCCCAGGGCACGAGCTCTCGCAGCTCTACAAGGATATTCTCCGGCCGGTCGATCGATGAAAGCTCGTAGCGCCCGAGAAGATCGGAGAGCTGACCGCGGAACTCACGGTGGTGGCTTCGGGAAAGGGCATGCCATATGTTCAGGAACACAGCTCGGTGGCTTTCCTCGTTCTCCGCAGCCCAAATCCAGGTTTCGATCTGTCGCCAGAGGCTCGCTTGGAGCGTTCGCGCCATGTCCGATGGGTAGGCGAGCGAGCCACGATAGATTTTGAAGAGAAAAGCCGCCAGGTTCTTCGCTCCGTCGGAAGATCCCGAAGCCGAAAACAGCAGGGGGTCCCAGGTGAATTCTTCTCCTGTGCGTTTGATGGCGACCCTCCCCAGCACTTCGAGGGCGCTGTTGACGTCGGTGCGCAAGAAAATCAGAGATAGCAGGGCAGCCAGGGGTCCTTCATCGCCGTCCGGCATCCACCGATTCAGCTCGGGGATCACCTCGCCGGCACCATGGCGAAAAATCCAGCCGATGAGAACATATTGCGACGCACCCAGGATCCGGAAACCTTCCCGCGGCTCGAAGAGCTCGACGAGAACTCGCGACAAGATACCCTGATGAATCTCCGCGACGGTCTCGCGGAACGATCGATCGTCGGTGAGCTGACCGATTCTGGCGTCTCTTCCCCGCACTTCCTGATCAAACGCCCGGAGAAGGTCCAACCTCGGTGCCAACGTCTGCAAAACCCCTCGCAGACGCTTGGCCGCCAATGGCAACTGAAGCTCACCGATGGCGAACAGAGCAAAAATACCCGTTTGGGCTCGCTTGCCTTGGGAGTGGTTGAGAAGGCCATCCACTCGTTCGAGACAGAGTGCCTGGAGGTGGCTCGATCCCTTGGTGAAAACCGCGCGCAAGAACCAGCGAGCGGCCTCGAGAGGTGGCTCGCCGAGCTCGGAAGCACTGTTCAGCCATCGATTCAACCTCTGGGCCAAAGCAGCCGCGGGACCGACTCTCCCGAGAGCTACCAGAGCCTGCGCGGCGTGGCGCCGTAGGGCAGGAGGGACCCCCTCTGCCTGGCAGAGACGAACCAGCTCGGGCTCGAGCAGTGAAAGCAGCCTGCGCCCAGACTCCAAGAGAGCGGCCCACAAACGGTCCACCCTTGATTCATCGCGAAATCGTAGGAAAGCTCCTTCGGAAGAATGCACCGATTCCGCCTCGTAGCGCTCGAGCTGCTCGGTTTCTGCACACAGAACCCGAAGATCTCGGGGTCCATCCAAACATCGCTCGCGGCTCAGGGTCTCCAGCACGACTTGGCGGATGTGATCGAATACAGACCACTCCACCGCCTCACCGGGAAGACCGGACTGGCAAAAGATCAAGGCCAGTAAGAGAGCCAGGTCTTCGACCCCACGATCCGCCGCTTGTTGCAAGACACGGTCGAGGCGGTCGACATTGTTCAGCACATTCGCCAGTGCTTCGTCAGGGTCGAGCTCCTGTAGATAGTCGACCAGCCAGATCTCGACGAACCGTTCGACCAAACCGATCGTTGACAGACCCTCGAGGAGAGAATCCCCATGGGTCTCCATACGATCCGCCAAGCGGGCTCGAAGAGTCTCACGTATACCTTCTTCCAGATCAGCCCGCTCGATTCGCGCCTTGGCTCGATGCTCCAGGTGGCGTTTTCGCTCCGCGGTGCCCGGGCCCCGTGCCCGAATCTGGAAAGACCGGAAGTCGCCGCGGAGATCAGGGCATTTCTCACTATCGCAGGTGAGGATCAAGAAGCTTTGGTTGATTGTCAGCGTTTTCTGGAGGCGCTGGAGGGTCATCTGGTCGGCAGCGGCGACCCAGCGATTCAGATCGGGATTCCCGTGGTGCAGAGCATCGCGGAGCAAGATGACCGATCGGTTGAAGTCTTTTTCTTCCGAAACCAGGTGCTGGAGATCGACCTCACGGGTGCGGTCGATCGCCTGCGTCGATCGCCAGACCGTCAGATCACCCTCGAGGGAAACCAGAACACCCGCGGCGGCGATGGCCAGCTGTGATTTTCCGGTTTCTTTCGGTGCCACCAGCAGAACGACTCGAAGATCCCGGAGAGCATCTACCAGCGCTTGGACCTCGGCTCGGTCGAAGACCAGATGACGCAGCCGGTCCCTGACCTGGAGAGAAGAAAAGCTCTCGAAGTCTTGTGCCCCCAGCGGCCGGTAAGCTGCAAAACCCTCACCAAAGGTGGTCTCGAGATGGGCGTGTAATTCATGGATCTGGTTGCCAATGACCTGGGTACCCTCTCCGTGGATCGTGCCGACTCCGACACTGGCACCAACTCCAGGCGTCCCAGCGGCCTCCGGCTCTTCCGGCGGTGCTTCCTCCGGCGAAACGCCTTCACCAACATCGACGTCACCGTCGAGGGCCGGAGCTTCTGCCTCACCTTTCTGAGGATCCTCGACAAAGTCTTCCGTCATGGGGCCTCCCCACTTTTCTCCAGGCCAAGCCGAAACCGTAGGCTATCCACATCTTTCATACGCCTTATGAAATCGACCTGCTCGTCATCGAGCAGGTCGAAATGTTCTTCGAGGCTCTGCTCGAGGTCGTGTCGGCACTCGGCCAGAACCTCGTCGGCCGCTGTCTCCCCCCGGAAGAGCTCCGACAAGATGCGCAGAATGGGTGCGGCCAGGGTTTGGTGGGTTTGCACCGGAAGCGTCGTCAGATAAAGATGGAGCTCGTCGAATACCTTGCCGATACCCGAATCGGCCTCGGCAGATCCGGGGGGCAACAACAACGCCGGGATACCCTCCGCCAGAGCCGGAGCTGAAGGAGGTCCGATGGGAGCAGCCAGGGCAAACAACTCGGATTTCAAACCATGGAGCTGAACCATGGTCCTTTGTAGCTGGGGGAGGTTGTCGACCTGCTGCGCGGCTCGATCCAAGATACCGTGGAGATTTGCCACCAATCTCTCTACGGTACCTCGGGCAAGGAGTTGTCCCTTGTGATCTACCGCGCGAAGCTCCTGCGCCCGAGTGAGCTCTCTAAGGTCTTCTTCTTGCTGCAGTTGGTGAGCTTGTCGGTCGGACTCGATGTCCCCTTTCTTTTTCTCGACAAATGCCTGGTCACCCAGTTCCGCTACGGTTGTCCGCCGTTTCCGCTCCCCCGCGATAGAGCTGTATTCGAAGGGTGACGTCGCGGAGGCCGGCAGAGCCCGGTCGACGGTGAGGCGATGCACCACGAGACCCCAGCCTGAAGATCTGTCGTTCAACCACTGCACGGAATCATGAACCGCAGCCGAGCCTCTTTCCAGCAGATTCTGCAGCTCCCGATCGAGCTCGTTTCCACCATTCCAGATCACCTCCCAAGGTAGCCGGCTGACCTGCCCGCCGATCTCCCGGAGAATCGCCCCCTCTAACAGCCGCAAAGGATCCCGACCCATACCTTCGACAAGTTTTTCAGGAATACTGACCTGATAGATCAGGACGAAATTCAGGATAAAATCGTGTTTCTCGTCATGGGTATGAAATTGCTGACTGAACTCGTGCACCAGCTCCCTTTCGCTGCTGACCTCATATACGACATGGCGGCGAAAGCGCTGCAACAACGAAGGTCGAAAGAAAGTGCCCGGCGGCAAAGTAAACAGAAACACTTTCCGTTGGCCAACTTCTCTATATACCACCTGGTGGCAGCGAGGGTCGCTTCCCAGGCCACCGGACATCCTCACCAGGCCAGCCTTTTCTGTCAGATTTTCCATCCTTCCCCCTTTCTTTTCTCGATCCACCCACACAAGCTCTTATACACCACCTCGCTCTTGGTTTGGAGAGAGATCGCAAGATCTTTCCGAAGGTGAGCCCAATCCTCATCTCGCTCGCGAGAGTCGCCGGTTTGCATGTCGAGCTCGGCGAGCAATCGGTCAGCCAAGCCGGCCTGGTCGGTAGTAAAGAGATCTTCGAGCTCTTTGAGCAGAGCTCGGTCCACACTCCGATCTCGTAGCCTGGCCAGAATCAGTTGCACCCGCTCCCAAGGCGTTTTCCGCAAGCATCGCCATGAATCGATAATCTTCTGCAGTACCTCCAAGATTCCCCCGGCCGCTCCGGCTGCGTCGGCGGCTCGTCTTTCTGACGCCAGCTCCAGCAGGGACCGGGCAGAAGCCAACGACGGCAAACCCCACAGGTCAGGCACAAGGCGGCGAAAAATCTCGTCCAGCTCGTCGGTGACGTCTTGCTCGAGCCTCGCTACATCGAGCTTCGCCTCGAGCCGGGCCGCTAGCTTCCATGCTTTTTCCAGAATCCGGCCGGCGTTCGACACCTTCCAAGACCGGCGTAGAATCGAGGCACGAGATATCTGCTCGCTGAGCCGTGCCAGGCCGAAGTCGTCGACAGGCAGGTGGTTTCGCAACTCTGCCGCGCGGCCGGTCAAGGTCTTGATTTCTTCGTCGAGCCGCTCCAGGAAATGGCGTTCCTCGTCCGTCGAAGTCAGAGCTCCACCCAGAAAATCATCGGCTCGCCACGGCAGCTGATGGCGAAGGCGTCGCAGCTCGGATGCCTTTTGCAGGCTCATTGCCCCGAGCTCTCGGTAAACCCTGCGCCGGAAAAGAAAATGCGCATTTCGATACGACGATTGAACGCACGCCCTTCCGGAGTAGAGTTGTCGGCAATCGGCCGGAAAGTTCCATAACCATTGGCAGAAAAACGCTTCCCTTCAAGACGAGGATCTTCGGCGAGAAACTCCACCACACTGATCGCCCGAGCGGCGGAAAGCTGCCAGTTGTTGGAAGGATATTCCTTCCGGTCGAGGTTCATGGAATCCGCATGGCCCTCCACCTGCGCCCGCTCGAAGCCCTGACCGGACTCGACGAAAAGAAGCTGGCAACGCCTCAGAGCATGGTGTGCCTCTGGTCTCAAACGATAGTCCGCCGATTCGAAGAGGAGCCAGTCACTGAAAGTGAGGACGATCGCGTCCTGATGACGCTCCCATCTCACGCCACCTGCTACAAACTCTTCCCGGAGCAGTTCTTCGGCCAAACGGACAAAGGCATCCTGTTGTTGGCGAATCAACAGATTCTCCAGCTCCTCGATGCTCAGGAGCTTTTGGATAAACGTCACCAACACAAAAACGATGAGCGTTGCGGCCAACAGATCGAGCAGAGCCGGCCAGACCTTCAGCTGCCGAGTGGAGCCGATCGATCGCAGCCGGGTTTTCACCAGAAGCTCCTCAGTGCCAGAGCCCCCACAATCAGCAGAACGAGCAATGCCAGGGAGCCCGGGATTCCGAAGGGCAACCGAGCTGTCCAGAGGTTGGTCAATCCCGTGAGGATCTGATGCCAGGGATTCAGACGTTCGAGGAATCTCTCCTGCCCCGATTGGATGGCATCGAAGGTTCTGGGTAGGGCTTCGGCAATTTTCAAGACTGAGAGATTGGTCTGAGCCACATCTTCCGTCAGCTGCTTCAATCCCTGCCCCGATTTCAAGCGACCCAGATCCCTCAACTGATCCACAAGGGTGAGATACGATTCATGGATCCCCGACAGCTTCGCGAGCGCCTGGTCGTTGCGCTCGAACGATTCTTCCAGGCTATCGAAGGCGTCTTCCATTCTTCGCGACACAGCGTCCAACATCTCGCGATCTTCCAGGTCGGGAGCCAGGGCCGGCAACAGGTCACGAACGGTAAACTGCTCGAGTTGAAACAGATATTTCGCCCGGCGATCCTCGATACGGTGCGCTATCCAGGTCAGAAATGCGGCAGCCGCCAGGCCGAAGAGTGAGGTCGAGAAAGCCGTCTTGATCCCGCCCATCACTGCGGTCAAGCTCTCCAGACCCCGAGTCCAGCTTTCGATAGTAAGGTTTTGCGGGTCGGGAACGGCAAACTCGATTTCCTGGACCATCATTGCCAGCCCCAGAAAAGTACCGAGAATTCCAAACATCATCACCAATTGCGCGATCCTCCCAGGCATCGCCAGCTCTCTCCGAGCCTCCAGATTCGCCAACGAAAGCTCCTGGAGAAGCCGTAGATTCACCACGACCCGCCGGCTACGCAACCGTTTGATGACCTCGATGCGCTGCTGAATCAGGCTCGCGGCCCCAACTTCCTGGAGGAGCGCATTTGGGTCCAGGTTCCCCGCACTTCCTGGGGTTTCTTGCTGCTCGTGTTCGGCAAAATTCTTCCGGGCTTCCCCCAGCCACCTCTCATCCGAGTCGAGCCCACCCAAACCCCGCCGCCCCAGGAGCCAGGCGTATCCGGTCATTGCGAGGATCCCCAAAATGATCATCTGGCCCACCAAAGACCCGGTCGGCCAGATACCACCCATCGACGCCACGGTCATCAATCCCATGCTCAACTCTCCCGAGCGTTTCGCAGCCGTCGCAAGACAACCCTCGTTTTGTCTCCCTCGACGGCTCGGATCTTGCCCTTCGGAGGGGGCTCGAGGGGAGCGGCGGCGAGCTCCGTCAGCGAGCCCTGGAGATCGTCAGCGACAACCTCGGTTCCATCGCCCCGGATCAGGTCGATCTCGAGGTCGGGTTCGGCGGAAGTTGCGGCAGCGGCGGCAGGTTCTCGATTCGGCGCCGGAGCCTCCAGCAACCAGCTGTCCGCGGTCCGCAAAAAGAACGCGGGGGTGATCCATCGATGTCTCTCGGGATCCTGGCGCCGCATTTCCAGGCGCGCTTCGATCAGGGCCTGCTCCATGGAATCCCCCTTCGTCAACCGCCGGTAAAACATCCGAGCGAAACCACGAGCCGCGCGATCACCGATGGGATGACGCATGGCTACGACGGCAGGAATGCCGGCCCGAATCAACCGCTGAGCTACCCCATGGAAGGGCTGGTCCGGTTGCTGGGTGCTCTCGGCCGCGGTTTGGCAGGCATTGAGGACCACCAGCTGGGCTCCTAGACCTTGAAGCCATTCGGCGCAACCCTGCGCACTAATCCTCGATTCCCGGCCGAATTCATCCTCGAAGACCAGGCCGAATTCGAAACCTTCGTCTCGACGAGAGCGGAATCCATGGCCCATGAAATGGAAGATCTGTGCCTTTGATGCCAGGAGCGCCTCCCTTGTTGCAGAAAGCGTGGGAGAAGGAACCATTTCGAAGACAAGCTCCGGAATTGCGGAAAGCTCCTGCTGTACGGCATCCCGTTCGGCCATCAGATCCAGAGGCGTCACTCCCGTCGGCAGAGGAGCGGCGGCCAGGCACCGGAGGGTCCCGGGGTGAGAGCGCGGCACGTTGACGGGCACACGCAACGATCTGACCAGGGAGAAGCGAGCATCGAGAGAGAGAAACGTCTTTCCGCGATCCCAGTAGAGGATCTCCCAAGGAAGCCTCTCGAGCCACTGCAGCTCCGGGTTGTCGACCTCGAAGACGAAACGGAGACGAAGGGGGTGCACCCCCGGCCAGGTCGCAACCGCCTCGTCGAACAAGCTGCGAGCCTCACCCACAGGAAACACCGTCTGAAAGAGAACGTCCCCGTCTTTCTCGAGGCCCCGGAGAGCCCTCCCTTCGAGCATTCCCGACCAGCCGTGGATCACCTGGTTGAAGCACTCCCGCAATGCCGATGAGTCGACGGGCGCCGTCGCCTCGCAAGCGCCCGGGCGATACTCCAGCAACACTTCCTGGCCCTTCGAGCTAGGTCGAAAAACGATTCTGATTTCCTGATTCATCCAGGACCCCTTCAATAGATAAATGCAAATATTTTCTCTTGTGACTACAAAGAACTACCGTTCTTCTCTTGGCTCCAGCAATATTCAAGAGCGCAAGCCGCAAAGAGATGGGATCAAGCCTGAAGGGATTCTCTCTTTCGATCTGAGAGATCGAAGCCGCCGCACGAGTCGCCGAGGCCCACGACTTCGTGCTCTCCCTACCCCAGGGGTACGACACCGTGGTGGGTGAACGCGGCCAGAAGCTCTCCGGCGGACAGCGCCAGCGCCTGTCGATCGCCCGCGCCGTCCTCCAGGATCCCCCCATCCTGGTGCTCGACGAAGCCACCTCCGCGGTCGACAACGAAACCGAGGCGGCCATCCAGCGCTCCCTCACCCGCCTCTCCCGAGGCCGCACCACCCTCGTCGTCGCCCACCGCCTCTCCACCATCCGCCACGCCCACCAGATCTACGTGCTCGACCACGGCCGCCTCGCCGAAGCCGGCACCCACGAGCAGCTCCTCTCCCGGAACGGCCTCTACGCCGGCCTGTGGCGAGTCCAGACCGGGGCGGTTTCGGAGGTGGAGGTGGAGGTGGGCTGAGGTTCGAGGCTCTAACTTCCTCCGAAGCTGTATTCTGCGACCACCAGGAAGATCGGAGAGTGGCAGTAGGGTCAGGTCGACAAGGAGACCTGGCACCCTTCGAAGACAACCTTGACGATCAGCGGATCAGATCCTCCACCCCCGGTTCGAGTCTCAGGGAGATTCAGTGGCAACCGCGGACAACCTTCTTTGAAGATATAGATTTGTTTTGCATCACGAGGCGTGTTGCTGATCACAAAGTGGCCATCGGAGCCCGTGCGGCTGCCGAACTCGGCCAATCCAGATGTCACTCCCACTCCTTCGAGGGGATGCCCCTGCCCATCGGTGATCGAGCCTCGAATTGTCTTCTTGTCCAATCGTATAGAGATCGATGCCGGTTGATCGTTGAGGAGGATCCCGTGCCAGGACGCGAATCCGAGGGTCGGGTGCCGAAACTCGACCACTTGATTGCCTTCTGTCAAGCCACTCAGGCGGAAGGCTCCCTTTGGATCCGTTCGTGCCAGCTCGCCGCTCTCCCCTTCGACCCTCACCTCGGCCGCAGGTCGGCCGGCCCGATCTGTAACGACTCCACTCAATGTAGCACCTGGTCCGAGGACTACGGTGATGCCCCCGAGAGACTGCTGATCGGCGATCTCGACTCGAACCTCGTTTCGCGTCCGTAGCCGAGGGGCTACTGCGCTGATCCGAAAGACACCTCCCTTCCTTGGGCGAAAGGTGAAAGCGGAACCATGAACCCGGGCTGTGATGGCCCGGCCACTCTCGGCTCTGACCTTGACCGAACCTTGCACGACCGGATTGCCTGCCTCGTCGATCAGCCGTCCCGAAAGTGTGGCCGGGGGCGGGTCGAGATAGAGATCGCCCAGGCCGCGACCACCGGGTTGCCAAGAAGCAAATCCATGTGCCCCCCGGTATTCGGCGAAAATTGTGGCAGCGCCCTCGCTCGGGAGCCCGAAGAGGGTAAATTGACCTCGGGCATCTGAATACGTCGTGGGTTGTTCCGCCCCAACCACGGACACGCGAGCTCCTTCGATCGGAGTGCGGGAGGCCTCCGAGAGCTGAAAGACACGCCCGGTCGCCTGGGCACCTCTTGGAATCCGAATGTTTCCCAGATCCGTGCTACCGAGCACTTCGACCCGAACGGGGGCGAGCGTCTTCCGCGGTCTACCTTCGGCGATGATCTCTAGTGAGTACTCGCCGCGTGAGACTCGGGGAAATCGAAATCGACCGTCTGCTTCACTGAACACAACTTCGCTGAAGAGATCGGCGGGCCGGAGTCCTTTGGGCGTCTCTTCTCTTCTCGGCTCGAGTCGCAGAACAGAGTGGGACACAGGCCCGCCTTCGGAGGCCGTCAAACGGCCGAAGACCCGCCCCCCCCTCTCCAGCTCTATCGTTCCACCCGTTTTCCGTTCACCAGGTCCCGGTGCAGTCAACCGCAAGCTACGAGGCTCGAAATCGGGATGGTCGAGCCACACGAAATACTCGGTCCCTGCCTCGAGGTAGTCCAGCATCAGCCGGCCGTCTGGCCCACTGACCGTCGGAGCTCTCTCTCTAGATCTCGGAGAATCTAGAAAGTTCCAATTCGTTGTACTGGTCTTGTAGGTCTCTGCCCGTACGTCTCGTAAGGGCTTTCCGGGAGCGCTCTCCATCTGCAGCTCGACGATGCCGGCGCGCTCGAGCTCGATCGTTATCTCTTCGGAGGCTGCTTCTCTCGTCACTCCGGTAGACTTCGTATTCCGACCCATTGCCATGGCATCGAATCCACGATCACGATAGAGAGGAAACTCGAACCGACCTCCAGAGGTCGTCAGAGCCCAGGGTCCGTCCTTGTTGTTGACCGAACCCAGATAGGCTCCTTCGAGGCCTCTACCGTCGACTCCGAGAATCCGTCCGCGAACGATTGTGGCAGAAGGTAGTAAAACCTCCTCAGCGGAGTCGCCGACCAGATTTCCCGTCCAGGCCCATTCCTGGTTCGAGTCCGGAGTCAGAATCGTTCCGGCGATCCACACTACCTTCGAAACAACGGGAAGCTCTACCTCTCCCTTGCCATCGGCAAGCCACAGCCCATTCTCCTCACGAAAAATACAACCCTGAAGGGGTTTTCCCTGCCGGAGGAATCTGAGCCGGAGCCGGACATCTCCTGCGGAGAAAGCAATCCGAGAACCGTCTCTCAGGCTTTGTCTCACACGCGACCATCCAATGAGGGCTCCGCTGGAATTCATCCGTGGGACTTGCGCTTCGACCACCACGCCAATCCGCCTGCCGACACTGAGCTGGGCCTTCCCGAGAGCATCGGTATCGACCCAAAGGGAGTGGGGCGACCAAAAACGCTCCGTCCCCTCCTCGAAGGCCCGGACCCTCGCGCCACTGATCGGCTTGCCTTCCCCATCCACCACTTCAATTCTCTCCAGGCTGGCCGACGGGAGAACGGCCCTGGGAAGTCGTTTCGACTCCAAGGCTGGAAAAACCTGGAAGACTTGTGGGAGTTTTCCGTCCGCCGAGATCCGCACCGAACCTGCGCCGGGTTGGCCCCTCAACAGATATTCACCTTCTTCGTTGGTGGAATCAGTCGCAAGGGGCACCGGAGCACTTTCCGTACCGAAAAAGATACTCTCCTCTTCATACCTGGAGATCTCGGGCAGAAGTGTCACCGAAGCACCAGCTACTGGTACATCGTGAGAATCGACAACTCTGCCAGTGAGCTCGACCGTGCCAGTCTCTGCTTGGATCGCCGGCACCAGGCTCGACAGAGCAAAGCACATCGAAGCTCGAACAATGACAAACCGAAATCTTTGAGGAAACAGTCGGCCGTGCATCTTGATCCCTCCGAATCTGTTGCAGAAGTGTTGCTATGGTCCAGTCTCCGCGGAATTGGCCTGAAGGGCCTACTACGATTCGCCCGCTGGAACGATTCAGGCAAGGCCACGATTCCACGACACGAAGCAGTGGCCCGAGTCGCCGCTGGTCCGTGATCTGAGGCTGGGTATCGCTCCACGGCGGAGCTGGTCTCGAGAACGTACCAGCGGAGTCGAGACGTGGTCTGTATCAAAGTCGCCTGGACTGAGTTGCCCCATCGGTCGATAGCGGACGGCTCGCCCGAAGACCACGCTGCTCGAGCTGATCCTCGTCAACGAATCCGAGGCGGCCATCGAGCTTCCCCTCACCTGACTCACCCGGGGCTTCACCATCGTGGTGGTCACCACCGTCTCCAACATCCGCCACATTCGCCAGATCTACGTGCTCGACCGCGGGCACCTCGCCGGAGCCGGTACCCACGAGAAACTCCTCGCCGAGGGTGGCCTCTACGCCGGGCCATGGCGGGTGCAGACCGGAGAGGCGTCGGAGGTGGAGGTGGCATGACGCTCTCGAGCGATCCACCGAGCGGACGTCGGGCTCTCCGGCTCTCGGATCTGCCAGTACAATACGCGCGATGTCCGAGCCCCGATCTCCTCCCGCGTTTCCCTTGCCCCAGCGTGCCGTGGTGCTCGGGCTCTGCGTGCTGGCCACGGCTCTGCGGGCTCCACGGCTGGTGCTGGAGCCACGGGTGTACGCCGAGGAGCTCACGGTCCATCTCTCCCACGCCTACAGCCACGGCGCGCTGCAGAGCCTGCTGCTGGTACCGACGTCCGATGGCCCGGCCGGATACCTGCAGCTGCCGGCCAACTTCGCGGCGGTGCTCGCGGCGCACGGGCTGGGGATCGAGAACGCCGCGCTGATCACCCTGGTGGTCTCGGCCCTCTGCCAGCTCGCGCCCGTCGCCCTGGTTCTCTTCGGTCGATCACAGCTCTGGCCTTCGCCGGCCAGCCGGATCGTCGCCTGCGCTCTCCTGGTGCTGGCCCCGATGCTCCTACCGGAGATCTGGCTGACCACGATCAGTAGCCAGATCTTCTGTGGCCTGCTGGCGTTTCTCCTGCTCTTCGAGAACCTGCGTGGGCAGACGCCGAGGCGCCGTTGGATCGATCGCGGCCTGCTCGTCTTCTGTAGCTCGAGCGGCGTCTACACGGGTCTTCTGACCCTCCCGTTCTTTCTGCGGGCCGCTCTGGAAACGAAAGCCGAAGAGCGTCGTGAAGCGCTGATTCGGGCCCTGCTGGTGAGCGGCATCGCGGCGCTGCAGGCGGTGACCTACCTCGCCACGGTGCTCTTCGTCTCCATCGCGCCCGATCGTCTGGCCGGAAGCCCGGGGCGGGTGATCGAGGTCTTGCTGTTCTACCAGGTCTTCCAGCCCATCGTGGGATTCGAGGTCGTGCGTGCCGCGCGGGAGGCCGTGATGGCATGGCTGCCCACCGCCTGGATCGCCGACGGGATCAGCCTGGTGCTCATCGCCCTCGTGGTGTGGCTCCTGAGCCGCAAGCCGCCGAGCCCGAGGTACTGGCTCTTTCCCTGTACCTTCCTCACCCTCGTGGTGTCGACCTCCGTGCTCGCCTTCGGCCTGCCCCGCGACCGCTACGCCGTGTTGCCGGGCATGGTGCTCCTCTTCTGGCTCCTGGCCCTCGCCACCCACGGCCACGATCGACGGGCCCGGATCTGCCGTGGGCTCCTCGGCTTCTCCCTTCTGGTCGGGATCCTCACCTTTCGCAACGATCCTCTGCAGAAGCACTGCGGGGAGGATTTCGGCTTCTTCGGCTCCCTCGAAGCCGGGCGGGTGCACTGGGCGGAGGAGGTGGCCCTCTGGCGCGAGGACCCTCGACGGCGTCTCCATGTCTGGCCCTACAAGGCGAGCGAATCCTGGCGGGCCAACCTGGTCGCCCGAGGTGCCTTCGACCCACTGCGCGGGCAGCTGGAGTCCTTCGGTGGCGTCCATCTGGTGGCCGATCCGGTATCTCGCGAGAGCCGCCTACGTCTTCCCGACCTGCCGATCGAGTTTCGACTCGTGCTCCGCGGCTCGAGCGCTCCGGATTCTCCAGGGGCGAAATGTGTAGTGACGATGTACAACGGCCGCGGCGAAAAGGTGATGAGCCGGTCTCTCGACATTCCGCCGGGCCAGGCGTTCGTCCGGCATCTGCCGGTAACCCTGTACCGGGCGACCGAAGAAATCGATGTCCCGCCGTATACCCTGACTCTGGTGGCGAAGAGCCAGGGAGAAGGGAGCGGGGCGTCCACCACTCTCGACATCGAGAAGATCAGCATCAAGCCGCGGATCCAGGGGCTCTTCGACCAGATTCTGCCGGAGCGCGCCGTTCCCCCAGGGCTCTATACCGCCTCCGCGCTGAAACCCCTGCGGCCCGAGACGACACCCCTCCTGGCCTTCGAGAGCCTGCGACACGACGACGACCTGGTCTGGGCTCGCACCGACTCGGACCGCACCGCGGATCGCTGGCGGGAGCCGCCCGAGGGCCTGCGACTGCAATCCTTCGGAGATTCTCGACGATTACGGATCGACGCCGCCCCCGGCTATTTGCTCGTCGGCAGGCCGCTGTACGATCTCTTCGGACCCGAGGCGCTGGTGCTGGTCCACCTCGTTCTTCTCGTGCTGATGGCCCGGACCTTCGAGCATCATCCCGGGCGCGATCGATTCCTTCTTGCCGGCTCCCTTCTCGGCTCCGCCGGGCTCGGATTCGTCTTCCTGCCCGCTCCACAGA
>CAZMEL010000171.1:0-3643 GCA_964565225.1 uncultured Thermoanaerobaculia bacterium
CCCTTCGAGGCCTGGCGGAAGGAACGCCGACTCGACCCCGCCAGGGAATCTGACAAAGTTGAACTAGGCCGTTCTGGCCTCGAGGATCTTTCGAGGAGGAGTCACGCAGATAGGGCGGGAGAGGGCCCGAAGACAAGGTGCCAGATTTGTGACGCACTACACGAGCTCTACTTGTCAGATTACGACCTCGAGCTCGGAAGCCACACCGACTCGACCTCGCGAGTGAATCGGACAGTGTAGAGCTCGAGCGACCCCGGAAGATTCTCCGTCGGCCCGGCCGCTGAGTGCCTCCACGGGCCGGCAGGTTGGCGAGGTGAGGCCGATTCCCTGGTATCCTCGGATCCGGCTGGCCGGCAATCTCCGGCTCCACACAACGGCAAGGGAATCGAGGGCAGGATCGATGCAGTCTTCAACGGAAGGTGAGAGCGCAGGCACCGGAGCCTCGGGTGGCTCACCCATCCGCGGGATCCAGGACCGGCTCGGGGCGGCTCGTGGTGAGCTGGCGGGTCGGGAGGTGGTTCTCGACTACGGTGATCTGGACGCCGAGGCGCGGGCTCTGCGGGAGGGAGTCGGTTGGTACGAGCTGCCGGGTCGAGAGCTGCTGGAAATGTCGGGCGAAGACCGGCAGCGGTTTCTCAACGGGCTCGTGACCTGTGAGGTGAAGGAGCTCGTCCCGGGCCAGGGGACGTACGGCTTCGTGACCAGCCCGAAGGGCAAGATCCTGGCCGATCTCCGGGTGCTGGCTGCCGACGACCGGTTTCTGCTCTCGGTGCCCGCGGGTACCGGCGAGGAGATGGCGGCCCACCTGGGCAAATACATCATCGTCGATCGAGTGGAGATCCGGCAGGTGCCGGCTCCGCTGGTTTTGCAGTGGTCGGGGCCATGTGCCCTGGAGGTGCTGGCCGCTGTGGGTGGACCGTCGGAAGCCCCGGAGCTCGGAGCTCACGGAATCCTCGAGCTGGCCGGGGGCACCGCGCGCTGGCTGCGCGAAGCGGATCGGGCGGGGTTCCCCCGGTGGTCGCTGTGGCTTCCCGCGGCGGCGGCCGCCGCCGGGCTCGAAGCGATTCTCGACCGTTCCCGAGACCCGGAGCCCAGGGCCGTCGGGCAGCGGGTGGTCGAGCGAGCCCGGATTCTCGCTGGTGAGCCACGGTTCGGAGTCGATTTCGGCCCCGAAAACCTTCCACAGGAGACCGGCCTGACCGAAGCGGTGAGCTTCACCAAGGGTTGCTACCTCGGGCAAGAGGTGGTGGCCCGTATCCACTACCGGGGTGGGGTGAATCGGTTCCTGCGGGGACTGGCTCTGGACGCCGCGGTAGGCGAGACCCCCGAGCTCCCGAGCTCGGTGGAGCTGGAAGGCCGCGAGGTGGGTCGGTTGACCAGCTACAGCCCGGCGGCGGACGGCCGACACCTGGGCCTCGGCATCTTGCACAAGCGAGCCGAGATCGGGAGCGAGGTGGCGGTGGCCGGCGGTTTTGCCGAGGTGGTGGATCTACCCTTCGAGGACGACGCCCCGGCATGAGAGCCGCGCCCCTTCTGCCCTATTTCAGGCCGTATCGGAAGCAGTTTCTGGCGGGAGTCTTCGTCACCGTGTTGACCTCTGCGCTGGGTCTGGCGCGGCCGATGATCATCGGCCAGGCGATCGACGCCATGCGGTCGGAGGTGACCCGCCAGACCCTGGTGATCTACGCACTGGTCCTGGTGGGTTTCACGGTTCTGCAGGGGATCTTTCGCTACGGGCAGCGGATTCTCCTCGTCACCATGAGCCGACGGGTGGAATGTGACCTCCGCGACGACTATTTCGACCATCTGCTGAAGCTGCACCACGGGTACTACCAGAACAGCTCTACCGGCGACCTGATGGCGCGAGCCACCAATGACCTCAACGCGGTTCGCATGTTGTGTGGTCCGGCGATCATGTACACCACCAACACCTTCTTCACCGCGGTCGGTGCCCTGGCGCTGATGATCAGCGTCAACCCCGGGCTGAGCCTGGTGGCGCTGATCACCCTGCCGCTGGTGGCGATCATCACCCGCACGTTCGGCCAGCGGATGCACGTGCTCTTCGAAAGTGTGCAGGCCCAGTTCTCGACGCTCTCGGGCCGGGTGCAGGAGAACCTGGCCGGCGCCCGGGTGGTTCGGGCCTACGCTCGCGAGAGTGGAGAGCAGGAGACGTTTGCGGCGCTGAACGAGGAATATGTCGACCGCTCCCGCAAGCTGATTCTGTGGAACTCTACCTTCATGCCGCTCTTGCAGACCCTGGTGGGTCTGGGGCTGGCGGTGGTGTTGGGCTACGGCGGCTGGCTGATGGTCCACGATGTCATCACGGTGGGGCAATTCGTGACCTTCCAGCTCTTCTACGGCGAGCTGGTGTGGCCGATGGTGGCGATCGGCTGGGTGGTCAATCTCTACCAGCGAGGCACGGCTTCCCTGCTACGGATCCAGGAAGTGCTCGACACGCCGGTGGAGATCGAGGAGGTCGAGCCGGTGGAGGAGAAGACGAGCCTCGAAGGCCGGGTCTCGTTCCACGATCTGACGTTCGGCTACGGCGAGGTTGGCGAGCCGGTATTGCGCGAGATCGACTTCGATGTGCCCGCGGGGCGGACGGTGGCCCTCGTCGGGCGGACCGGAGCGGGAAAGAGCACGCT
The DNA here is from genome assembly GCA_964565225.1 of uncultured Thermoanaerobaculia bacterium. Taxonomy (GTDB): domain Bacteria; phylum Acidobacteriota; class Thermoanaerobaculia; order Multivoradales; family J023; genus CAZMEL01. The sequence continues at coordinate 2,646 of CAZMEL010000171.1, forward strand.
CCTCTCGCTCTTGCCGAGACAGGTCGATCCGGCCCCGAACCAGGTCCGAATCGACGGGATCGACATCCGGCGATTGCCCCTCGCAACCTTGCGTGGCTGCATGGCGATGGTGCCCCAGGAGACCTTTCTCTTCTCGTCGACCCTGGCCGAGAACATCGCCTTCGGCCGCCCCGATGCCTCGCGGGAAGAGATCGAGAACGCGGCGTCTCTCGCAGATCTCACCGGTGACGTGGTGGACTTTCCCGAGGGGCTCGACACCGTGGTCGGTGAGCGCGGGGTCACGCTCTCCGGCGGGCAGAAGCAGCGGGTGGCCCTGGCCCGGGCGATTCTCCGCGAGCCCCGGATCCTGCTTCTCGACGATTGCCTCTCGGCGGTGGATGCGGAGACCGAGGAGCGGATTCTCGGCAACCTGCGCAAGGTCTTCGTCGGCCGCACCGTGTTCTTCGTGACGCACCGGATCTCCGCGGCTCGGACGGCGGATCAGATCCTCGTGCTCGAACAGGGCCGGATCATCGATCGCGGCACCCACGAGGAGCTACTGGTCAAGGGTGGTCTCTACGCCGACCTGCACCGTCGCCAGCAGCTCGAAGAAGAGCTCGCGGCGGTCTGACGCTCCCTATCCTTTCCAGCCTCAGGGCAATCCACTGCTGTTGGTCCAGGCGCTGGCGTCGCCGCTCTCGAAACCGTCGATGAAGATGGTGCAGCTGGAGCCGTCGCCGCCGCAGACACCGCAGAAATCGACCTCGGAGGCTCCGGAGTCCTGATCGTCGCAATCGGTGTCGGCGCAGAAGCCGTCGCCGTCCTGGTTGCCGCTGGTGTTGTCGCCGAAGCAGGAGTCGCAGGGGTCTCCGAGATCGTCGCCGTCTTCGTCGGCCTGGTCCGGGTTGGGATCGAGGGGGCAGTTGTCTTCCACGTCGGCGACCTGGTCGTTGTCGCTGTCGGTGAGGAAGGGACGGGCGGCGATGGCGGCGTCGAGGTCGTTGCCGGCCGTGCCGAAG
>CAZMEL010000171.1:3743-17389 GCA_964565225.1 uncultured Thermoanaerobaculia bacterium
ACCTGGAGCTCGTCGCCGAGAGGGGAGCCGCCGGAGTCGAGGAACTGCCCCTGGAGGAAGGGACGGGCGGCGATGGCGGCGTCGAGGTCGTTGCCGGCCGTGCCGAAGCTCTCCCAGACGGCGATCAGCTCACCGTTGGAGCGGGTACCGAGCCGGGGGCCGCCCTGGGCGCCGGTGGTGAAGGTGTTCACCTGGAGCTCGTCGCCGAGAGGGGAGCCGCCGGAGTCGAGGAACTGCCCCTGGATGCTGCCCGCCGAGGCGTCGTCGCCCGCCGAGCTGGCGCTCTGCCAGAGCACCAGGAAGTTGCCGTCGGGTCCGGTGGCCGCGGTCTGGGGAAACCGCTGGTTGCCGGTGGTGGTGGTGTTGATCTGGAGCTGGTCGCCGAGGGGTGTGCCACCGTCGAAGACCCGGCCCTGGATGCTGAAGTTCTCGATCTCGTTGTCGTTCCCGGGCGAGCCGATGCTGCCCCACACGACGAGGAAGTCGCCACTGGAGCTGGCCGCCGTCGCCGGATACCAGTACTCGTTCACGGCGATGCCCAGAGTCGTGGTGTTGACCTGGAATTCGGCGCCGAGCAGCGCCCCCGCCGAGGAGATCCGCTGGGCGCGGATGCTGGTGGATTCGGGCACCATGGAGTCGGAGCCGAAGCTCTCCCAGGCGACGAGGAAGTCGCCGCTCGGCGCCAGGGCCACCGCCGGGAGGCGCTGGTAGCTGTAGGAGTAGGTGTTGACCTGGAACTGGCCGGCGAGGGGGGTGGCGTCGGCGGCGAAGCGGCGACCCTGGATGCTGGAGCCGAAGTTGTCGCTGCTGCCGGAGCCGTAGCTCTCCCACACCACCACGAAGCTACCATCGGCAGCCATGGCCATGGCCGGATGGGTCTGGGCGTCGGTGGTGAAGTCGTTCACCTGGAACTCTCCGCCGATCCGGCCGCCGGTGGCATCGAAGCGCTGGCCGACGATGGCGGTGGCGGAAGCATCGAGGGCCGAGCCGGCGCTCTGCCAGATCACCACGAAATCTCCGCCGGGCTGGATGCCCACCGCCGGGAAGATCTGGTCGCCGGTGACGTAGGCATTGACCTGGAGCTCGATGCCCAGCCGACCGAGATCCGGCGCGAAACGTTGGGCCTCGATCTTGTAGCCGGAGAAATCGGGTCCATAGGTGGAATCGGTGCTGGTCCAGGCCACCACGAAGCTGCCGTCCTCGTCGGCGATGTCGACCGCCGGCAGGATCTGGCTGCCGGTGGTGTAGCCATTGACCTGGAAGTCCTCACCGAACGGGACCAGATTCTGCGCCGCGGCAGGGCCGGGGAGGAGAGTGGCGAGAACGGTGCAGGAAAGGAAGAGAAGAGCGAGGCTCGGGGATCGCATTCCGGAGGGTCTCCGTGTCAGACTAGCGGTTCTTGACCAGCGCGGGATCGCAGAGCCCGGGGGCTCGAAGAATTCTTTCGGCCGAGGGCGTCGAGTCTCTGCGCAGTGGACGCGAGAGAATCCTGGATGTCATCGAGTATAACCCAGCCTTCTGAACCCTTCTCGGCAGCGTCGGCTGGCGAAGGTGCCCGGGTCGAGGCAGGGGCCGATGCGCCTCCAGCGATTCCGCGCCGTCTCTTCGAGTGGGAAGGCGACCTCTTGTGGGCCACTCACTGTGCCGTAGGGCCGGTTCCCATCGCCAGCGCTCGCGCCATGGCCGAGGTTCTGGCGCGAGAGACTCGTCCGTGGGCGATGCGCTGGGAAGAGGATTTCCAGGGAATTCCGGAACGCACCCGCCGGGCAGCCGCCGAGCTCATCGGTGCGAGGCCGGAGGACATCTCGCTGACTCCGACCACCTCCACCGCGCTCACCACCATCGCTCACGCCATGCCCTGGCGTCCCGGCGACGAGGTGGTGACTCCTCTCGGAGAGTTCCCCTCCAACGTCTGGCCCTGGCGGGCACTCGAAGGGCATGGTGTCGCCTGGCGGGAGGTGCCGCTGTGGGACGGTCAGACGGCCGGGCAGCAGGCCTGGCGCTCACCGCCGCCCTTGCCCGACGTCGATCCCGAAGGGAGATTGCTCTCGGCCGTCGGGCCCAGGACCCGGATCCTGGCGGTGAGCTGGGTACGCTTTCAAGATGGTTTGAAGCTCGACCTGGCCCGCCTCGGAGAAGGCTGCCGCGAGCGCGGGATCGACCTGGTCGTCGACGGGATCCAGGGCATCGGCACCGAGCCGATGGACGTGAGCAGTCTACCGGGGGTCGGCGCCGTGGCCTGCGGCGGGCACAAGGGGCTGCTGGCGCCCCAAGGGCAGGGGTTCTTGTGGACGTCGGCGGACCTTCGCCAGCGACTGCTGCCGGTCGGCAGCTGGCTGTCGGTGGAGAGCGCCACGGACTTCGACCGGCCTTCCACGGATTTCGATCGCGGCTGGCTCCCCGACGGCCGCTGCTTCGAGCTCGGTGTGCCCAACCTGCTGGGCTGTGCGGCGCTCGAGGCCAGCTTGCGCCTGCTGGTGGACACCGGGGTGGAGAAGATCGCCGCCAACATCTCCGGATGCCAGGCGGAGCTCCTGCGAGGGCTGGAGGCTTCCGGTCGCTGGCCGAGAGAGATCGAGCGGCTGCAAGGGCTCCGTTCGCGGGGCCGTATGGCCTCGATCCTCTCGATGCATCATCAAGGCCAGGGCTCGGCCCACCTGGCGGAGCGGATGGAAAACGGGCTCGAGCACGGAATTCATGTTTCGGTGCGAGAAGGGTACCTGCGGATTGCACTCCACGGCTGGCACGTCCCAGCAGATGCCGCCCGGCTGGCGCGCTGGTTGATCGAGAGCTGGTGAGGCGGGAAAGGAAGAAATGACCCTCGATATCGCGTTTCTACTCGGCCTGTTGGTGGTGATGGTCTACTGCTTCATGACCGAGGTTCTGCCCGTGGAGCTCACCGCTTTCATCGGCCTGTTGATCCTGGTGTTCACCGGTTTCGTCGAGGTCGATGCCGCCTTCGTGGGGTTCTCTTCCCCGGCGGTGATGACCATGTTCTCCATTTTCTTCATCAGCGCGGCCCTGCTGCGGACCGGGGTTGCCGATGTGGTGGCGGCGAAGATCCATTCCCTGGTGGGGAGCCGGGAGACTCCCCTGGTGGTCCTGATCATGATCGTCGCCGGTGTGCTCTCGGCGTTCATGAACAATGTGGCGGCGGCGGCGGTGATGCTGCCGGCGATCGCCAGCCTGGCGCGGCAGGCGAGCATCCCGCCAGGGCGGCTCTTCATGCCCCTCTCCTTCGGAGCGATCCTCGGCGGTACCACCACCCTGGTGGGGACCCCGCCGAACATCCTGGCGGCCGAGGTGCTCTCCAACCGCGGTCTCGAGCCCTTCGGTCTCTTCGACTTCACTCCCATCGGCCTGGCGCTGCTGGGAGTGGGGATCCTGTTCATGGTCACGGTGGGGCGCCGGCTGCTGCCCGAGACCTCGGTGGAGAAAGGAGCCCAGGAGTCGAGCCGCCTGACCCGGGCGTATCGGATCGAGGATCGGCTGACCTCGATCCGGATTCCGGTGGGCTCCACCCTGGACGGGCAGAGTCTGCGGGAAGCGCGCCTCGGCTCCACTCTCGACGTGCGCGTGCTCTCGGTCGAGCGCGAGGGCACTCGGCACCAGGCGCCGCCTCCGGAGTTCGTGCTCCAGGGGCGCGACCTGCTGCTGGTCGACGGAAACTACGACGATCTGCAGCAGCTGCTCGGGGTCCATGGAATCAGTGTGCAGGAGACCGACCCGGAGCACCTGGTGCAATGTTCGGAGAAGGTGCGCGGCGCCATTGTCGGGCTGCGGAAGGGCTCGGGTCTGGTGGGCCGTACCCTCGCCGAGCTGCGCTTTCGCGACCGTTTCGGCGTGTTGGTGGTGGGAATTCGGCGCGACGATCAACCCATCGTGTCCCAGAAGCTGGCCCACGTCGCCCTGCAGCAGGACGACAGGATCCTGGTGCTCGGCAGCCACGAGCAGCTGGCGACCCTGCCGGAGCAGAAAGCCTTCGAGGTCGTGGGTGCGGAGGTACCGGCTTCGGAGCTGCTGCAGCAGCGAATTTTCCAGGTACGGGTGAGCGAAGGCTCCAACCTGGTGGGCCTCTCGGTGGGCCGGAGCCGCATCGGCGAGCTCTCGGGTCTGACGATCGTCGGCATCTGGCGCCAGGGAGAGACCCTGCTGGCGGTTTCTGTCGACGAGGTGATCCAGGCCGAGGACGAGCTCCTGATGGCCGGAGAAGCGAGCCGGGTGATCGATCTCCTGCGTCTCGGAAACCTGGAGCTGGAATCACGGTCGGCCCGTGAGGAGCTCGAATCCGACGAGGTGGGAGTGACCGAGGTCGTGGTCGCCCCGCGGTCGGCCCTGGCGGGCAAGACGCTCAAGGAGATCAACTTCCGGGAACGGTACGGCCTACAGGTTCTGGCGGTCTGGCGCGAAGGCGACGCCGTGCATCGGGACCTGGCCGATCTGAGCCTTCGCTTCGGCGATGCGTTGCTCTTGCATGGTCCTTCGGAGAAGACCCACCTGCTGGGGGAAGATCACGATTTCGTGGTTCTCTCGGGATCCACGGCACCGCCGCGACGGACCGAGAAGGCGCCCGTAGCGCTCGCTTCGCTGGCTCTGATGGTGGCCCTGGTGGCCGGAGGTTGGTATCCGATCCATATTGCGGCTTTCGCCGGGGCGATCGCCACGGTGCTCTTCGGGGCGCTGCGGATGGAAGAGGCCTACCGATCGATCGAGTGGCGGGCCCTCTACCTGGTCGCGGCGGTGCTCCCTGTCGGCAGCGCCATGGAGAGCTCGGGAGCGGCCAATTTTCTGGCGGACCTGGTGGTGCAGGTCGCCGAGCCCTATGGTCCCTATGCGTTCCTGGCAGCCTTGGTCCTGCTTTCGAGCATTTTGAGCCAGGGCCTCGACGGGGCCCCCACGGTGGTGATCCTCGCGCCGGTGGTGATTCTCACCGCCGAGCAGCTGGGGGTCAGCCCGCGTCCCTTGATGATGGCGGTGGGCCTCGCTGCTTCGGCGGCCTTCATGACCCCGTTCAGTCACAAGGCCAATCTGCTGGTGATGAGCGCGGGAGGCTACAAGGCCACCGACTTCGTGAAGGTCGGCACACCTCTGACGATCATGGTGCTGGCGCTGATCGTGTTCCTGGTGCCGATCTTCTTCCCGCTCTGAAGCCGACGCCGACTTCTACTCGAGGTTGTCGAGACCTTCCCAGGTTTCTTCGTTGTCGTCGAAGGTCGGAAGCCCGGGCTCGATTCCCCGGGACTCGTTGATCCGCCAGCCCCACAACATCGACCACTTCAGGTAGGTGCCATACGCCTGGAGCATACAGAAGACCACGCCGCGCATGCCGTCGAGAATACCGAGCTGCAGAAAGTAGGTGCGGAAGAAACGCCACACCGAGCGGCCGACGATTTCGGCCAGGCCGGACTGTTTGCCTTCCTTCCAGCCCTGGGAAGCGCCCCAGTGGCTGTACTTGACGATGCGCAGCACGTACTCGTGGAAGTCCTCCGCCATGTAGTGGTCCATGACGTTCTCGAGCAGGGGTGCGGGCCCCTTGGTCTTCATATCGGCATGAACACGGCGATTGGGGTACCTGCCGGTGCCCTTGCGCAGCAGGCGGACGACCTGATCGTGCTGCCAGCCGGAGAAACGGATGACCTTGCCCAGGAAGAAGACCCGACGGCGGATGGTGTAGGCGTCGTGCGAAGGCCCCTTGGCCAGGAGAGTCTCGATCTCGTCGCGGAGAGCCGGCGTGCAGCGCTCGTCGGCGTCGAAGATCAGGATCCAGTCGTGCTGGGTCTGGTCCATGGCCCAGTTCTTCTGGGCCGCGGAGCCGAAGTAGGTCCGCTGCACGAAACGGACCCCGTCGTAGCTCTGGGCGATCTCGGGGGTCTTGTCGGTCGAGAACGAATCCACCACCAGGATCTCGTCACACCAGAGCAGCGACTCGAGACAGTCCGCGATGTTGGCTTCTTCGTTGAACGTGGTGATGACGACAGATATCTTGGGTCGAGCGCTTGCCGCTCGCGCGTCTTCCTTGGTCATGTAACCTCCAAGCCTGGAACATTCACCAGGCTCCTGTTGCGAGACCGTATCTTCATGAATCTACAGCGTTACGCCGACCCTCCGCTCCTCGACAGGCCGCAAGCATGCCTACGGCGCTTCGGGCCGCAAAGCCTTGTATCTTCAAGAAGCTACGGTCTCTCACGACGAAACCTGGCAAATTTTCCAGGCTAGAGGGCCTGATTCTACTCCGCTGGAGAAGGTTTTGCGCCAGCGCCGTTCCTTGCAACCCCCAAGGGGAGTGGCTACACTCCTGCAGCTGTGAGGTTTCTCGCCAACCAACGACCCTACGAGGAAACGAATATGCCTCGAATCCTGGCCTTCCCGCTCCTGCTGTTGGTCTCGGCGATGCCGGCGGCTGGATCCGAGGGGTGGGCGTTCAGCCTGGGAGTCTTCGATCTGCCCGCCGCCGACAAGTCGGTCGAAGGGGGAGTCGAGCACCGCTGGAAGACCTTCGAGCTCTGGAGCCTGGACCTCGAGCCGGTCGTCGGTTTCTCGGCCAACAGCGACGGAGGCTACTGGGCCTACGGTGGTCTGCGGTACGACTTCGAGATCTCGGACCGCTGGAGGATCACTCCGCAGTTCGCCATCAGTCTCTACGAGAGAGGCGACGGCAAAGAGCTGGGAGGGCCCCTCGAGTTCCGGTCGGGCATCGAGCTCTCGTATCGCCTGGACAGCGGTGCCAGCCTCGGGTTGGTGTTCTATCATCTCTCGAACGCCCGGATCTACCATCTGAATCCGGGACAAGAGTCCCTGGTCTTCATCTACAGCCTGGGACGCTGAGAGGCAGGCCATTTCCGGCCGGCCCGCCCAGTGAGGTAACCGTCATGACTGTGGACCCCGAGCTGCTCGAGATTCTCGTCTGCCCCAAATCCCACGGAGCCCTGGAGCTGGTGAAGCTGCCGGCCGAGGTCGCGGACATGTTGGTGGAAAAGTACCGCGAGCATTTTCGCGACGAGACACCGGTGGTGGAGCAGGGGTTGCTCTGTGCGGAGTCGCAGCTCTTGTATCCGGTCGTATCGGATATCCCCATCATGCTGGAAGACGAAGCCCTGGCGGCCTCGGTGCTGGATTCGGCGGAAGCCTGAGCCCTTGCGACCTCCCGAGAGCCGGCAGAGGAGACAGCGCGGGCCGCGCCCGGGTGGATCGTGACGGCGGATGCCGGCCCTCCCCGGGCCAAGATCACCCTGGGCACGGCGACGGCGATCACCGTCGCCAACATGATCGGCACCGGGGTGTTCACCTCTCTCGGCTTCCAGGTCGAGAAGATCTCTTCGGGTTTTCTGATCCTCCTCCTCTGGGGTGGCGGCGGTCTCTTCGCCCTCTGCGGAGCCCTGAGCTACGGCGAGCTGGCTTCGTCGTTGCCCCGCTCGGGCGGTGAGTTCAACTTCCTGGGCAGGATCTACCATCCCCTGGCCGGTTTCCTGGCCGGCTGGGTTTCGTTGATGGTGGGGTTCGCTCCCCCCATCGCTCTCGCCGCCATGGCCTTCGGTCGGTATTTCGCCCAGGCCCTCCCCGGAATCTCGCCGCTCCTGGTCTCGGTCGCCCTGGTGGTGGCAGTCACCCTGGTGCACTTGAGAGACCTGCGCACCGGGGCCTGGTTCCAGAACCTCTTCACCGCTCTCAAGGTGTTGCTGATCCTGGTGCTGGTGGTTGCGTCGTGGAGGTACTCGCAGCCCGCGGCGATCGATTTCTGGCCTCGGCAAGGTGATTGGCAAGGCCTTCTGGGCGCTCCGTTCGCCATCTCCCTTCTCTTCGTGATGTATTCCTACACCGGCTGGAATGCCGCCACCTACATCATCGACGAAGTGCGGGATCCGGTGCGCACCGTTCCCCGGTCGCTCTTCCTGGGCACGGCCCTGGTCACGGTGATGTATGTCGCTCTCAACGGATCGTTTCTGCGGGTCGCGCCGATGGAGGAGCTGGCCGGGAAGGTGGAGATCGCCCACGTGGTGGCGATCCGGCTCTTCGGCGACCTCGGGGGCCGGTGGATGAGCGGCCTGCTCTGCCTGGCCCTGGTGTCGACCGTCAGCGCCATGACCTGGGCCGGGCCGCGGGTGACCCAGGTCATGGGTCAGGATCACGCCTGGTTGCGCGGGCTCTCGATAACGGTGCGGGGAGTGCCCCGGCGGGCGATCTTGTTCCAGAGCGGCCTGGTGATCCTGCTCCTCTCGACGTCCACCTTCGAGGCGGTGCTGGTCTACACCCAGTTCTCCCTCGGGCTCTCGTCGCTCCTGGCGGTCCTGGGGGTGTTCTATCTCCGGCGCACGGGTCGCTCGGCCGCGTCGGGGCGGTGGTCCTGGGGATACCCTCTTGCGCCCGGGCTCTTCGCGGTCGTCAGCTGCTTCGCCCTGGGGCACGCCCTGGTGACCCAGCCGGTCGAATCGGTGGCCGGCCTGCTGACGATTCTCGTCGGTGTGCCGATCTACTTCCTCTCGGCCCGTGCCTCGGGTAGAGGTGAGGAGCGTGCGAATGGCTGATGGTTTCTTCTCGCGATGGTTTCGGGGCCTGCCCCTGGCGCTGCTCGGTCTTCTGCTCGCGACCGGCGCCCTGGCCTGCGGTGGGGAATCGGAAGAGACAGCGCTCGAGCCGATTCCTGCGCCGTCGTCGCCGCCCGTCCCCGACCGGCTGCAGGAGAGCAACGCCGAGGAGCTCGCCGACCTGGCCTCGAGGCTGGCGGGGCTCGCCGGTGGCGACGAGCCGGTGTGGCGCGTTCACGTCGCTGCGATGGACGAGCTCTGGGCCCGGATCGACGAGCGTCACCTCTCGCGCATGCGTGCCTGGGCAGGTGTCGAGCTGCAGCCGTCTCGTCCCGAGGTGCCGCTCTTCTACCCCTTCGGGGGGCCAGATCTGGCCAGTGCGTACCAGTTCTTTCCCGCGGCTTCAGCCTATGTGCTCGTGGGCCTCGAGCCGCCGGGCGAGATTCCTTCGCTCGGTGGTCTCGAAGGCGAGGAGCTGGCGGCCGAGCTCGAGCGATTGCGGTCGGGGTTGGAGCACCTGGCGTCGGCCGGGTATTTCGTCACCATCCAGATGGAACGAGACTTCGCCGCCGCTCAAAGACTCGACGGCTTTCTACCGGTGCTCTACCTCACCCTGGCTCGGCTCGGCCAGGTGCCGACGAAGGCGCGATGGGTTGTGCTCGACGAGGAGGGCGTCCTCATCGATCTCGATTCGACGCGCGCGGTTGCGAGCCCCCGAGGGGTCGAGATCCGGTTTCGACCGAAGGCCGATGCAGATGCCGCCGAGCGAGCCGTCTACTACTTCTCGCAGGATCTGAGCAACCAAGGATTGGAGAGCACTCCCGGCTTCGGTCGCTGGCTGCAGAAGACACCGTTCAACACCTATATGAAATCGGCCGAATACCTGCCCCACATGGAGGGGTTCGAAACGTTCGGCCAGCTCGTGCTCGCAGGGTCGCAGACCCTACTGCAGGACGATTCCGGTATGCCGTACCGTGCCCTCGATCCGGAGCGTTTCGAGATCCGCCGGTTCGGTGCCTACACCGCGACCCTTTCGAATTACCGCCAGTGGTTCCAGGAAGATCTTCGCCTTGCCTACGAGCGCCGGACCCATGGAGACCTCGATTTCGCCATCGGCTACAACAGCCGGATCAGTGGCTCGTGCCTGATCTGGGCCGAACGTACTGTCGGCGGGCCCTGAGCACACGCCGGCCCGGTTTCCCCGACCAGCCGATCGTGGAGTCCGCGCAGCGCCGCCGGGGTCTGGTGATCACGCAGCAGGGCGACCACGCAGTGCTCCGCCTCCGGGGTCAGCGAGCCCGGCCGGTGGATCGCCAGGGGCTCGATTCCGTGCTCGTCGAGGGCCTGGAGCAGCCGCTGCTCGACGGAGATCGCCCGGCTTCCGGTGCCACCCACCGCGGCGAGGGCGGAGAGCCGATCGCACCGCTCGATCTCCACCTCGGGACCCAGGGCGCCGACCAGGAGCCCTTCGGCACGATCGGCCTCGGCGCCTCGGACCACCAGGGAAAGGGTCTCCGCCGAAGCGCTGCGAGACGAGAAGAGGGGCTGGATGCCCGATTCCTCGAGATGCCCGAGAACCCGCGAAGCCGAACGTAGATTCCAGGGAATCCGCACCCAGAGCCGGCTCGCTCCGAGCACGGCGGTGACGGCCCGTACCCCTTCGCCGTCCGGAGCGCCGCGGGTGATGCGGGTTCCCTCGGCGGCGGGATGAAAGGTGTTGCGAATCTGCACGGGAATTCCGTGCTCGCGGACCGGTGCCAGCGCCAGGGGATGCAGGATCCTGGCGCCGAAGTGGGCCAGGGCGGCGGCCTCGCCGTAGGTCAGACGGGGCAGGCACCGAGGCCCCGCGACCAGATCCGGCGGTGCGCTGAGCACGCCGTCGACATCGGTCCAGATCTCGACCTCGGTGGCGGGGAGCACCGCGGCGAGAAGGGTGGCGGAGAGGTCCGACGCCCCGCGGCCGAGGGTGGTGGTACGGCCCTCGCGATCCGCGGCTACGAAGCCGGTGACCAGGCGGATCCGGGTGGCCTCTCCGGGCAGCAGGCGGGCGCCCGCCCGGCGGCGAGTGCCCTCGAGATCGATCTCGCCGGCAGGAGAGGTCTCCACCACCTCGGAGCCGTCGATACACTCGACCTCGGCACCCAGGCGACGCAGGTGGCTGGCCAACAGCGGCAGCGCGAGGCGTTCGCCAGCCGCGAGCACGCGGTGGGAAAAGCCGGAGCCCGAGCCGGCCGCGAGGAAAGACGCCAGCTCGCGAAGCCGTTGATGCACCGTCTTCCGCTCGTCGGCGAGCAGATCCGGCGCTTCGAGATGCCGGGCTTCCAGCTCTCGTAGCAGAGCCTCGGCCGGCAAGGAGCCGGCGAGGCACGCGGCGAGGCGATCGGTAACCCCGGCCAGGGCCGAGGCCACGACCACCAGCTCGTCGGATTCGGCCCGTGCGGCGACGATCCGAGCGACCCGTGCCCGGATCTCCGGGGTGGCGAGAGAGGTGCCGCCGAATTTCAGGATCCGCACGATCTCGCTCCTGCGACCACCGGCCAGTCTCCGGAGGCGTCCGTCGCCCGCTCGAGCGCGGCTTCCAGGTCGTCCGCCAGGTCGCGGCCATCTTCGATCCCGATCGAAAGGCGCAGCAGGGAGTCGCCGATTCCGGCTCGCTGCCGAGCTTCGGGATCCATCGCGGCATGGGTCATGGTGGCGGGGTGGGCGATCAAGCTCTCGACGCCGCCCAGAGATTCCGCCAGCGAGAAACAGCGCAAGCCGTCGAGAAAGGCCCGGACCTGCTCGCTGCCGCCCTCGAGCTCGAAGCTCACCATGGCGCCGAAACCCGACTGCTGGGCCGCGGCCTGCAGGTGCCCCGGGTGTTGGGGCAGGCCGGGGTAGTACACCCGGGCGACCGCCGGGTGCCGGTCGAGCCGCTCGGCGATGCCTCCGGCGTTTTCCAGGTGCAGGCGCATCCGGGCCTCGAGGGTGCGCAGGCCGCGCAGCGTGAGGTAGCTGTCGAACGGAGCCCCGGTGATCCCCAGGCAGTTGGCCCACCAGGCGAGCTCCTCGTGGACCTCGGCATCGGCGGCCACCACCGCGCCGCCGACCACGTCGCTGTGGCCGTTGAGGTATTTGGTGGTGGAGTGCACCACGAGATCGGCACCGAGACGCAAGGGCTGCTGCAGGGCCGGGGAGAGGAAAGTGTTGTCGACCACGAGCAAGGTCTCACGGTCCTGGAGAAGACGACCCAGGTCGAGGAGGTCGGTGATGCGCAGGAGCGGATTGCTCGGGGTCTCGACCCAGACCATCCGCGGCTCGTCGCGCAGGTGCTCACGCAGCGCCGCGGGGTCCGACGGGTCGATGAAACGGACATCGAAGGCGCCACGCCGGGAGGCGGCGTCGAGCAGACGGTAGGTGCCGCCGTAGCAGTCGAAGGGGGCGAGCAACAGGTCTCCCGGCCGCAGCAGCTGCAGCGCGAGGCTCACCGCCGACATCCCCGACGAGGTGATCACCGCACCCGCCCCTTCCTCGGCGTCGGCCAGGGCCTCGGCCAGGAGGTCGCGGGTGGGATTGCCGGAACGGGTGTAGTCGTAGGGACGCGCCTCGCCGAAGCCGGCGAAGGTGAAGGTCGAGGAGAGATGGATCGGCGGCACCACGGCGCCGTGGTGCAGGTCGCGTTCGAGGCCGGCTCGGACGGTCCGGGTGGAGAGCCGGAGATCGCGCCGAGACATCAACACACCTCCTGGGACGCGAGACAGCCGCGGAGCACGAGGCCGAGGGTTTCGGTCTCCTTGAGGAAGGCGTCGTGGCCGTAGAGGGAGTGGATCTCCACCAGGCGGCAAGGTCCCGTAACCCGGCGGCTCAGCGCTTCGATCTGGGCCGCGGGCACCAGCTGATCCGAGGAGACCGAGACCAAGGTCACCGGCACCTCGATCGCCGTGGGGTCGACCCGGTGCAGGTCGATCGACTCCGAAAGGCAGAGGAAGGCTTCGGCGTCGAAACTGTGGGCGAAGGTCTGGCCGCAGTGATCGAGATAGGCCTCCACGGGAAACGAGAAGCCACCGGCCGTGGCCCGGGGCGAGTCGGAGAATCGCTCCTCCAGCTCCGCCGGAGACCGGTAGGTGACCATGGCCAGGGAGCGGGCCAGGGCGAGGCCTTTCTCCGGGGCGTCATGGGCTCGGGCCAGGCGCACGATCCCGCGCTGCACCACACGCCAGGCGGTCGACTGGGGATGGCTCGTATCGCCCGCGCTGATCACGATCAGCTGCTCCAGGCGAGCGGGGAACCGGGCCCCGAAGGCCAACCCCACCATGCCGCCGTACGATGCTCCCACAAAGGCGGCGCAGCGTTCGATACCCAGGCGATCGAGAAGGGTGGCGAGCGCCCGGGCCTGATCGGCGGTGCTGATACAGGGCGCGGCGTTCGGTCGCGGCGGTGCGAGCTCGTTCGCTCCCGACGACTCCCCGTTGCCGCCGAGGAAGTCGAATCCGAGGACACGGAACCTGCGGGTGTCGATGGCCTGGCCGGTGCCGACCTGCGACTGCCACCAGCCGGGCTCGGGCCGTTCGGTCGTGGCCGTGACGTGTCGGCTCGCGGAGATTCCACCGGCCACGACCAGCAGCGGAGCCTCTGCCGGGCCGGTGATCTCGTAGGCGAGCCGTCCGTTCGGGATCGTTCCGCCGTGCTCGAGGGGCCAGTCGGGGGAAAGCTCCAGGCAGCCGCCAGGATCAGGCGGAGCGGCTCCGTCGATCTCGGGACGGAGCGTTGGCCTGGAAATTCCGGGAGACGAATCGAGAGGAAGAGAGATGCTCATGTCGGTCCTCCTAGGGTTTCGTCTCATCGGAAACTCTACGGAGGGACCGTCGAAAAGTGCTGCTACGTCCTTCCGGATACGTTCGATCGGCTACGTAGCAGACTCATCTGTCGGCAAACCTTGCGGTTCCCGTAGGAGTTGGCACCATGCACGATGGTTGGTCGAGCTGGTTGCCCCGGCGTCTTCGGGCCTATCCCTCAGCCGGTCTCGATGAGTGACGCCCAAGAAACTAAGACCAAGAACCGGCTCTTGTCAAGGGTTTTGGTGTGGCTAACCTGGATTATTCATCAGCCTCCTGCTGCGAGGCCGGATCTTCATGAATCTACAGC